>JAFGJI010000303.1 GCA_016929175.1 Thermoplasmatota archaeon
ACCAAGGACGCCCAGGTCTATCTGGTCTCTCCCGAAGTGGCCGCCGCCACCGCTCTGAAGGGCGAGATCGCCGATCCCAGAGAATTCAAGGGTATCGAACTAGTGAAGGAGCCCTCCAGATATTCCACGGATGAAAATCTCTTCATTCAACCCCTTCCACCGGAAGAGGCGGGGAAGGTGGAGATCGTGCGCGGTCCCAACATAAAACCGCTCCCGGCCTTCCATCCCCTTCCGGAGAAGGAAGAGGGAGAGGTCCTTATCAAGGTGGGGGACAACATCACCACCGATCATATCATGCCGGCGGGGGCGAAGATACTTCCCCTAAGGTCCAATATCCCGAAGATATCGGAATTCGTCTTCAACTCGGTCGACAGCAACTTCCCGAAGAGGGCCGTGGAAAAGGGCGGAGGGTTCATAATCGGCGGGGACAACTACGGACAGGGGTCCTCCAGGGAGCATGCGGCCCTTGCCCCGAAATACCTTGGTGTCAAAGCAGTGATAGTAAGGTCCTTCGCGAGGATACACAGAGCGAACCTGGTCAACTTCGGGATCCTACCTCTCACCTTCAAGGACCCTGCCGACCTCGACAGGATCGAGACGGGTGACAGGCTGAAACTGGTCATCGGGGACCTCAGCGACCTCGTCCTGGAGGTGGAGAACAAGGGTCTGAAGATACCGCTCCTTCACGATCTTTCCGACAGGGAGATCGAGGTCATAAAGCAGGGGGGAACTCTGAACTACACCAGGTCCCTGCTCTCCTGATAGGGAAGGTAATATCATGGTAGAGACCGTCAGATTGAGAAGGGAAGGTTCTGCCGGGACGGAAGGGAGAGAGGACTGCATTGTCAGGCTCTCACCCGCCGAACCGGGGACCGGGATCAATATCGACATCGAGGGGAAATCCAGGGACTTCTTCAGGGATGAGGTCTTCAAGGTCTTCGAGACAACCCTGAAGGGCATGGGCATCGAGGATGCGAAGGTGTGGAGCAAGGGGCAGAGCCCCCTGAACTTCACGATCGTCGCCAGGACCAAGGCCGCAGCGATAAAGGCGGGTGCATTCGAATGAGGCTGAGAAGATCAAGGCTCTACGTCCCCGGCAATACTCCTAAGATGATACCTCCCGCCGGGCTCTACGGGGCTGATGTCATCTCACTGGACCTCGAGGATGCAGTTGGACCCGATTTCAAGATCGACGCAAGAATGCTGGTTTCCGAAGCCCTCAAGGTCATAGATTTCGGGCAGAGCGTCGAGGTGACCGTCCGTATCAACCCTCTATCCACGGAATGGGGCAGATGGGACATCAGGCAGATAGTCTGCAGCAAGCTCGACGGCATATACATTCCAAAAGTGGAATCTGTCGAGGATGTCATTCTTGTTGACGAGCTTGTGACCGATCTGGAGGAGAAAAAGGGACTTCCCATAGGGAAGATCAAGCTCTTTGCCACCATGGAAACCGCAAAGGGTATCCTCAACTCGTATGAAATAGCACGATGCTCCAAGAGGCTGGAGGGGATCACCATCGGGGGGGAGGACCTCACGGCTGACCTGGGCGGTGAAAGAAGTCCCGACGGAATAGCCATCCATACTGCCAGACAATTGATAGTCCTTGCCGCCAAGGCTGCCGGGATCCAGGCCATTGATACGGTCTATTCCGATTTCAGGGATACTGAAGGATTGAGAAAGGAGACCGAACTGGTAAGGAAGATGGGATATGACGGCAAGGCATGCATACATCCCAGCCAGATCGAGGTCATCCATGAAGTGTTCAACCCCACACCGGATGAGATCGTGCATGCGGTCAAGGTCATGAACGCGATCGAGGAAGCCAGAAAGAAGGGTTCTGGCGTCATCGCTCTGGGCACGAAGATGGTCGATAGACCGATCGCTCTCAGGGCCGAGAAGGTCCTGGCAAGGGCGCACGCCGCAGAACTTCCGATCCCCACCATCGATGATATCAGGTCCATGGAAGAGGCTTCAAAACCGAAGGCCGGAAAAGGCGGGGGTGACGATTGATGGTCAATATCGATGACGTCGAATGGGTGGAGAACGCCATCGGGAGGAAGGTCCCGAAAAGCATCCATGGCGAGGAAATGCATCCCTATATCGGACCTTTCGCACACAGACCCGCAAAGACCCACAAATACGGCGCGAAGCTCGGTTACGTGGCGGACCAGACAAGCGAACTGGTCTCGACCCTTTCACTGGCCATCGACAAGGTGGGATTGAAGGACGGGATGACCATCTCCTTCCACCATCACTTTCGGAACGGCGACCATGTCATGAACATGGTCCTTCAGGAGATAGAGAATAAGGGGATCAAAGGCCTTACACTTGCACCGAGCTCCACATTCCCCTGTCAGGAGGAGACAATTATCAGGTGTGTCAAGAACGGGACGATCACAAGGATCGAGGGCGGGTCCGCCCGAGGGGAGATCGGAAGAATGGTCTCATCCGGCAATTATCTCGAGCATCCCATGAAGATCAGGTCCCATGGAGGAAGGGTAAGGGCCATAGAGGCGGGGGATATCAAGATCGATGTGGCGTTCATCGGGGCTCCCTCGTCCGATGAGCTCGGGAACCTCAACGGGGTCATGGGTCCGTCTGCCTGCGGGACCATCAATTTCTCTTTCGTGGACGCACGGTTCGCGGACAATGTGATAGCCATAACTGACCACCTCGTCGATTACCCGAACTTCCCCATGTCCATCAGCCAGGAGCTTGTGGACTACGTAGTGGTGGTGGACAAGATAGGTGATCCGAACAAGATAGCCTCCGGAGAGCTAAGGATCACCAGCTCACCGACAAGGTTGAAGATCGCAAAGGACGCAGTGAGGATAGCCGATCTCCTTGGCTACGTCAAGGATGGGATGAGCTTCCAGGCAGGAGCAGGCGGTATCTCCCTGGCCTTTACAGACTTCCTTCATGGGCTCATGAACGAGAAGAAGGTCGTTGCCAAATGGGCCCAGGGTGGAACGACAAGATTCCTTGTTGACATGCTCAAGGACGGGACAGTGAGGAAGCTCATCACCGGGCAGGCCTTCGATACCACGGCCATCGAGAGCATGAGGAATGATCCGAAAGATCATGTGGACCTGCCCATCGGCGCTTATGCCAATATTCACGGCAAGGGATGCACCGTCAACAAGCTGGACATAGTGGTGCTGGGAGCTTCCGAGGTGGATGTGAATTTCAACGTGAACACGGCCACACTCTCCAGCGGGTTGATAGCCGAACCTGTCGGAGGACACTCGGATACAGCTGCCGGAGCCTCCCTCTGTATCATCACGATCCCTCTGTTCAGAGGCAGGTACCCCGTGATCGTCGAGGACTGCACCACCGTGGTCACACCGGGCGAGACCGTCGATGTAGTGGTGACGGAAAGGGGCATCGCCATCAACCCGTTGAGAAAGGACCTTCTCGAGAAGCTCGAGAAGGTGAAGATACCGCGGGACCTCCGGATCTGCACGATAAAGGAGCTCCAGGAGATGGCATACAACATAACCGGGGGAAAAGTGGAACCGAACTGGGGAGACAAGATAGTCGCGCTGATAGAGTACAGGGACGGGACCATTATCGATACGGTGAGGAACGTCATACCGAAGTACTATGACGATGCAATTTTCGTGGACAAGGAGGATTTGGATGTCGAACGCAGAGAAAATTAAGGTGAAGACGCCGATAGTCGAGATCGACGGGGACGAAATGACCCGGGTGCTGTGGAAGATGATAAAGGACAAGCTCATATTGCCATATCTGGACATCGAACTTGTCTATTTTGACCTCCATCTCAAAAAGAGGGATGAGACCGATGACAAGATAACCCTGGAGGCAGCCGAGGCCATAAAGAAATATGGCGTGGGTGTGAAATGCGCAACGATAACTCCGAACGGCGCCAGGGTGAAGGAGTACGATCTCAAACAGGAGTGGAAGTCACCCAACGGGACCATCAGGGCCGCCCTTGACGGAACGGTCTTCCGCAAACCGATCATGGTGAAGAACGTCAAACCGTCGGTAACGCTGTGGAAGAAACCCATCATAATAGGCAGGCATGCCTACGGGGACGTTTACAAGAACCAGGAGATACTGGTTCCCGGACCCGGCAAGGGCGAGATCGTCTTCACGGATGCTCAGGGGAACGAGACGAGAAAGCTGATCCAGGAGTTCAAGGGTCCGGGCGTCCTTCAGGGAGTCCACAACACGGATAGATCGATCACATCCTTCGCAAAGGCCTGCATGGAATACGCTCTTGACCAGAAGGTCGATCTGTGGTTCGGGGCAAAGGACACCATATCGAAGACCTACGATGCAAGGTTCAAGAACATCTTCGAGGAGGTGTTCGAGAAGGAATACCGCAAAAGGTTCGAGGAGGCCGGA
>JAFGJI010000304.1 GCA_016929175.1 Thermoplasmatota archaeon
GCACGATATCGGACACCTAATGGGACCTACCGAAGCAGAGGTCGTCGAGGTGTTCAAGCAGGACCATCTGATCGTCCACAGGGTCAAAGGAGACCTTTCCCTGTGGGAGCCGGGTTTGGTCGTAAAAGGCCGGATAGACGAGGACAGAAGGATACAGCTCGCCCAGCATCATACGACAACGCATATAATCAACGGGGTCGCCAGGTCCATACTGGGGAACCACATCTGGCAGGCCGGTGCGGAAAAGACAGAGGAAAAGGGGAGGCTGGACATCACCCACTACGAGACCCTTGACAAGGACCAGCTGGAGCGCATCGAGAGGGAGGCGAACAGGATCATAGATCAGGCGCTCGAGGTCAGGTCGATGATACTTCCAAGGAACGAGGCCGAGGAGAAGTACGGATTCAGGCTCTACCAGGGTGGTGCGGTCCCGGGGGAGAAGCTCCGGATCATCTCGATAGAGGGACTCGATACCGAAGCCTGCGGAGGTACGCATCTCAAGAACACATCGGAAGCTGTCAGGATAACCATCACGGGCACCAAGAAGATCCAGGACGGGATCCTGAGGCTCGAATATGTGGCCGGAAGAAGGGCCAAGGAGATGTACGAAGAGGATCTCCGGGAGCTTGGGTCCATCATGGGTCTTGTCGGGATCGATGACCCGGATACCCTCGTAAGCCGATGCGAGGATATATTTGAACTCTGGAAGAGACTGCGGAAGCTCTCATCGAAGATACGTTCCATGGACCCCATAAGGAAGGCAGAGGTGCTGGAGGAGATGTCGGCCGGGATGAAAGGCAATGGTGCCCTGGAGAGCCTGGAACACTGGAAGAAGCTTGGGACCATCGAGAAGTTACCTGAACCTCTCTCCGGACCCGCCGTTGATGTCTCCAGACCCCAGGAATACCTCCATCAGGCGTCTTCCGTGTTCAAGGTCCAGAAGCAGCAGCTCTGGAGGACCACCGCTCGTTTCTTCAAGGAAACGGACACATGGCTGAAGGAACTGTGGCCAAACAGAGGGTAGAGAGAACCAGCATCGAGTAACCTATTATGATCATTGTGTTATCATCATCGATAATTTAATAAACCACGTCGGGCGGTGCGGTGGTGTCGGGAGAAGGTGGGCGACCGACGGTGGCCCCAGATGGCCGCTGAGGAAAGTCCTCCCTCCTCAAGGCACCGGGACCCGGTGCAAGCCGGGAGCACGAGAGTGCTGGCAATGGAGCAGAAACGGCACCGCCGCATCCAATGGGATGAAGGGCTCGGCCCGGACGTCGATGCGGACCGGATGAAACGGCCAACCCCCGGGGAGCAAGCCCAAATGTCCGAGAAGACCCGCCTTGGGATCGGAAGGTAGGGTGCGAAGAAAAATGTCGCCAACCCTGCATTTGAAAGCTGCAGGGCTAACAGAAGGAGGCTTACTACCTTCACCCGACCATCGCTTCCATATTACTTTACCGACCGGGAAACAGTTTAATTAGGGGTCCCCTTTTCGGAGAGATAGATTTCGGTTCCCGATAATTGGATGAACGCACGAGGAGGGATCAAGATGACCGACGATGGATCAAAGGTCGAACAGAGGGTGGAGCAGGGAATTGCCCATATGGAACATCTCAAGAACCAGATCGATGCACTGACCCTCCAGAAGGACTCGCTGGCATCGTTGCTGCTTGACCATGACCGAACGATACAGGTCCTGGAGGCGATGAACGGATCTTGCTCCGAGAGCTTCCTGCTTCCCATGGGAGGCCAGGTCTTCGTCAGTGCCCGGATCGACCGGATGGATGTCTGCCTTGTGGACCAGGGGGCGGGTGTCCTCCTTGAAAAGAGAGTACCCGAGGCCATCGGACAGGTCAGGAATAGGCAGGAGCGGATCAAGGGAGCTGTCTCCGGCATGGAAAATACCATTCAACAAATGATCTCCCAGTATCAGGAGGTCACCTCCGCCACCCAGAGATTGTACGACCAGCAGATGAGGGCGGGCCCGGGGCCCGAGAAGACCTTCTAGGGGGTTGGCGGATGTTCAAGGGTCTGAGGGACAAGCTCAACATTTTCAAGAGGAAGGCTCGAGAAGAGATAGAAAAGGATGACCGGGAGAGAACGGAGGTCAGGAAGGAGGTCCGGGAACCCCAGAGCAAGTTCGCCAAGAAAGCTCTTAAAAAGCAGAAGGGAAAACGCATGGACCAGGACCAGGGCCCCAGAGTAGGTTCTGAATCCGAGAGCGGGATCACCCTTCAAGGATCTATGGAGAACTCCGGCATGAAGGGCGATACCCTGCTCAAGACCGGAAAACCTCTCGTGGAGGAGAAGGGAGGCCTTTTCGCCAGGAAGATATCCGAGAAGAGACTGGAGGAGGTCCTCTTCGATCTGGAGATGGACCTTATGGAATCGGATGTCGCTCAACCCGTCGTGGAGCGTATCAGGGAATACCTCACGGAAGAGCTCAGCGGGGCAAAGGTCGACAGGAAGACCCAGATCGAGGACCTTATAGAGGAGGCTCTAAGGCATTCGATCGGCAGAGTGCTCGAGACCCGGACCTTCGATTTTGACGAGTTCGTGAAAAAAGCCGAGAAACCCGTGGTGATAATGTTCGTGGGGGTCAACGGAACCGGAAAGACCACGGCCATTGCAAGGATCGCCTACCGTTTGAAGAAGATGAACATCTCATGCGTTCTCGCGGCCGGGGACACGTTCAGGGCAGGCGCCATCGAGCAGCTTACGAAACATGCTGACACTCTTGGCCTCAAGATAATCAAACACAAGACAGGTGCCGATCCTGCGGCAGTCGCTTTTGACGCCATCGAGCATGCGAGGGCCAGGAAGAAGGACGTGGTCTTATTGGACACCGCTGGAAGGATGCAGACCAACATCAATCTTATGGATGAGATGAAGAAGGTCAACAGAGTGGCGAAGCCGCAGATCAAGATCTTCGTGGGGGATTCCCTTGCCGGGAACGACGCGGTCATACAGGCACAAAAGTTCGATGAGGCGGTTGGTGTGGACGGGGTGATACTCACAAAGATCGATGCCGATGCCAAGGGTGGGGCCGCTCTGTCGATAGCATATACAATTGGCAAACCGATACTGTTCATCGGGACCGGCCAGGATTACAAGGACCTGATACCTTTCGATCCGAAATGGATGACGGACAGATTGTTCGAGGAGTGAAGGATGTCTACTATTGCCGATGGCCTTGGGGAAGCGATCAGTTCACTGGGACTGCCATGGTGGGGGAACTGGATCTCCATAATCGTCATCGCGATGCTTCCCATCATTGAACTGAGGCTGGCTTTACCTGTGGCTGTTGGCCTGGACCTTGACTGGGGTGTGGCAATGGTCCTGTCCGTGATCGGGAACATAATGCCGGTACCGTTCCTGATGCTCTTCTTCGGAAGGGTCGAGAAATTCCTTCGCCGGTGGAAGGTATTCAGGGTATTCTTTGACAGGTTGTTCGAGTCGACCAGAAGGAAGGGGGAGAGGAAGCTACAGGTCTGGGGTGAGATAGGTCTGATACTGTTCGTGGCCGTACCATTCCCCATCACAGGTGCATGGACCGGTACCCTTGCGGCCTACCTTCTCAAGCTTGATCCAAAGAAGAGCTTTCTCTCGATCTTCGTGGGGGTTGTAATTGCAGGTTTCATAATGACCCTTGTGTCGTATGTTCACTGGATATGGGCCGTCGTGATCCTGGCGGGTCTTGCATTGATGCTTGCAGGCATCTGGAAACTTGAGGACCTTATCCTTTCCCGGAATACTTCCAGTTGACCATCACACATAGTGTGATGCCAGAACCAGGTCCCAGTTTGTTTTAGCGACGCGATGTCATCAGTTAAATAATCGAGGGTCAGGTCGGGTCGTGTTCCCTCAAACGTTCGGAGGGAACGCAGGTAAACAGATAGAACGGAGGTATGAAATGAGCTTGAAGGCGATAGGAGACGAAGAGCTCCTTGATTATGTTGTGGAAAAGGATTTCGAGGATACCGTGTCCAGGATCATCCTCTCGGCTGTAGGTCAGTTCCCGGAAGGCATAGGGAAGGTCAAACTTTCCAGGCTTCTCAGGGCGAAGGACCCGGGGTTCGTGATAAGTTCCCGGCCGGATGTCCGGGACATGTTCGGGAGATTGAGATTGCTGGATCCGGATCAGGTGCTGGACTTCATGGAGTCACTGGTAAGGCTCTCGCTTCTGGACATAGAGGACCCCGAGTTCCCGAGATTGGTGATCACCAACAAGGGCGAGAAGGCCCTGTGCAGCAGCAAACTGATACCCGCCATGATACCGTGGCCACTCCCCTCCAAGGATGTGCCTATCCCCGTGGATGAAGACGCCTATGACAGGCTGAAGGCCGTCCGCAACAGACTTGCCAGGGAAAGCGCCTTGCCGCCCTATTGTGTGGCATCGAACCTCACTCTGGTGGAGATGGTGAATCGGGATGTGTCCACCATCGAGGAATTGATCACCATCCCGGGAATAGGACCCGGAAGGGTCGAAAGATATGGAATGCCCCTGCTCTCCGCACTGCACGGGATATGACCAAAGACCATATGCACATGTGTAAAATAGGTTTAATATTGCGTATACAGATATTTTCCCGTGATTCCATCCACCCCGTGACAGTGGGGGTGCTCTCATCACCTGACACCTTGCCCCCTGTCACGAAAGAGCACGGCCTGTCCGTGCTCTTGTCTTTTTCTTGGACCTTGCTGTTGTGTTCCTGTAAGATCATACACCGAACGCCAGTCTGGTCAGGTCCCGGATACCGGGTGCGAAACCAAGAACGAGCACGGTCAGTTTCACCAGGGCCAGCAGATGCGGATCATCCCTGGACTCTCTTTCCATTGAGATGTCCATTATATACAACGCGGGTATCAGAAAGACCAGTTTCAGCGGGTACATTACCAGACCAGGATACGGGAACCCCGTCGAATCAACCATCTCCATCATCCTTGAAGGTAGAACGTGTTTCTCGGTGTAGCCATAGAGGTCGATCCCGGCGAAGGTGGCCGAGGCATCGGTCATGTGGCCCGTGATGATCATGATGTTAACGGGGGTAAGAAGACGTTCGATCTTTCCGTTTGACCTACCGGCGACTTTCAGGCATGCGCAGACCACAAGAGTTGAAAGTGCCACCAATCCGATCACACCTGCACCTCCCGGAAGGTGCATGTTTGGCTCATCCCCCCCACGACTTGCAATGTATGAATTGTACCAGTCCCCTTTCATGATCCACAGGACGTACATCAGACATACGAATAGCATCATCTGGAGCCAGAATAGTCCGGCCGTTGTCTCATACCTGCTGCTTCCCGAAAAACGCTTCAGCAGGACCACCAGAAGGGTAATTATGAGAATGGGGACGATAGGGATCGCTTCGGAAAACCAGTCCGGGAATGCTGCCACTGTCAGTGATACCGTGAGACCCGGGAGGAAGAGGAACATGTCGGAAGCGATACGCTCCCTCTTTCCGCTCCTTTCCATGAACCAGGCAATGATAACGGTTCCGAGAGTGCAGAGACCAAGGAAAATGTAGATCAATGGCGAAATGAAGAGGTAACGAAGAGGCTCCCTGAAAAGCTCCATATCCTCGAGGACCCTTGCGGTCGAACCGATCACAATGACCGGCGACATAGCCAGGAACAAACCTGTTCCCATCCTGAGGTCCAGCTTCCCAAAAAGCCTGTAAATGCAGTATATCGACCCGGCCAGCACAAAGCCGTATGTGAGCGTATCGACCCAGTTATACGATGATGTGGCACCTCCGGCATCCCCACCCGCATCGGCAACGATAGGAGCCCAGTAATACTTCCAGACGAACCTCTCCCAGAACAGGTCGGGAAACAGCCAACACCCAAGTGCAATGATGAATGCCACACCGACGAAGACCGCTGCGATCGATATCTCTATTCTTGTCCTGCGCTCCACATCCCTTCATGGTCTTATAAGATAAATCACCATCGAAATCCGGATGGTAACCCTTTATCCGAATTTTCTCGTTCCGTTCTTTGAATGGGGGGCAGGCCTTTTTTAAAGAGGGAGGCATTCGGAGTTCTCAGGTCAGCCGCAAACCATCGGACCCTCGTCTCGTATCGACCGGGAACCAGGGCGATATATATATTTACAAGTAATACGATAATTCTGAAACGAGGGGTTCCGCCATCATTTAGGAGGATTCAGATGTTCCAGAATACCATAAAAGGCATGGATAAGATCTTCAGAACGGACAATTACGAGAAAATGATAATCATGATCTCTGGATACACCGGCACACTGAAATCAACCTTCACCTACAACCTGATGTCAAAATATCTCGATAACCATCCTGACCAGATCGGTCTATATGCCACCATCGAGGAATCCAAGGACTCCCTTCTCAAGAACCTCAGATCGGTCGGGATCACGCCCAATGAAAGGATCTTCATCGCGGATTACAATCGCACAAGGGAGATGTACCGGGAAGAATCGGAGAATACCGACTTCCTCGAACTGACAGAGAAACTTATCATGTCCACCAAAGAGGAGAGAGGTGAATCATTCAAGGTCTTTGCACTTGACTCGCTGAATGCACTTTATACCCTGACCAAGATGGATAACGACTACCTGATCCGAAAGAGGATCTACTACTTCTACAAATTGCTACGCGACGCCGGGCTCACATCCATAATATTGAAGGAGCTGCCAAAGGAGAACAATTATGTGGTAAGGGATGACGAGAACTTCCTGGCCGACGGCGTAATAGAGCTTGGTGTCAGGAGGACGCTGGAGGGAAAGAAGAGGTACATCGAGGTCGTCAAGATGAGACAGAACCAGCATTCCATGAAGCAGTATATCATCGATATAGACAAGGACGGCCTTGCGATCATCGGACCTTCGGTCGATGATATGGGTCTTTGAACCGGTTCACCGATACTGCTACATCATCGCTCCGATGACCTTTGGTCATGTTCGGTCTCGCGGGACCGGTTCTCAGTTCTCCTCGTCACCGCCGAGTTCCGACAGTATATCTTGAAGGGATTTGTTCTTGTCGGATTGGACAGATCTGTCCTCCACGATCTCGGTCTGAGCTCCCTCTGCATATGTCTCGGCTGCCACGAGATTCATCCAATCGTCCTCTGAACCCTCTTCAACGAGCTTGATCTCCTCTTCCGTCTCCGACCATTCTTCCAGTTCCGGAATATCCTCGCCTTCCTTACGGAGCTTGCCGCCCGTGGTCTTTCCAAGACCCTTGGGTTGAGGGGCCATCGCCAGGGAGGCTCCGAGCGGTTTTTCCCCGGCTATCATCTCCTCCTCTATCCTTGCCAGATGCTCCTCGCTCGCCTTGTGGCCTTTCTTCCTCTTTTTGATGACAAGGAAATAGAGAGCGGCGATGGCGATCATCAGGAAAATGATGCCGATGATCGCGAAACCGATCAGGATACCGATATCCAGATCACCATCTTCGTCATCGTCGTCCGTGGTCTCCTTGATCAGAACATCGACGGATATGGTGACAGTATGATTGATCCCCCACTGATTGACGAAGTAGAAATCGAACTCGTATGTGTCCACAGGGGCATCTGCAAGTATGTTCAGGAGTCCAATAACCTCCTTCGACTCCCCCGGGATGACCCTGTATTTCTGCTCCTGGGTGTCCAGGTCCTGCCAGTATATTGTGGCCACCCCGGCAAGATCGGACCCGGGTAGGATCCAGGCGTCCACCTTCGCATTGTTCGTTATCTGGAATGTGATAGGGATGCCCAAAGCCCCCTGTCTGTATCTATGGATCCGGTCCTCATCCGTTGAAGCAATGAACTGGTAGCTCGATTCGTCCGTGAGCTTGAACTGCCAGATGCCGCTGATGCATGAACCCACCCACTGGTTCTTTGCCACCGGTATCACGGTCCAGTAATACCTTCCGAACGTCAGGAAGTCCGGCTCATAGAACGTGTCGAACACATCCACCTTGATCGAATCATCCCAGAGCTCCACCTGTGCCTTTGCCTCGGAGATATAGATGCGGTAGACGACATCCTCGGGTGCGAAGAAATCCACTTCCCATTCCAATCTTATATCTTCCGGATCATCGAACTCGGAACCATCGACCGGCCCCGTCAGGTTCACCACGGGGAACCTCAGGGAAGTGTCCACGTTGATGTTGTAGATCGGAGAGTTATAGGTGGTTCCCGCTCCGTCCCTTGCCCTTATCTGAATATAGTTCTCGTCAGAGTCGGAGAGCTTGGGAATGCCGCCCTTTCCGATGGATATGGTGAACTGGTAACTGTTCTTCTGGAAGGATGTCCACAGGTCCGGCAGATACTTCCACGCATCCTGTCCGATCCAGAGATCGTCCCCCTGCCCGTCATAGGAGTACCGGTACTGGATGGACTGTGAGACTATTCGGGACCCACCGAAATCGGTGATGTTCACCACCACATCCAGGGTCTCGTACGGGATGGTCTTGTTGAGGTCGGGGCTCACGACCCTGAACACTATACCCTCCATATCGATGAGGATCGTGGAACTGCCGGCAGGTCCGATATTTCCCACCTCATCCTCCGTCCATATGTAAACGGTATATTCCCCGGGTCCCTCCAAAGACAGCTCCAACTGGGTGGTGTTGACCGGTGAACCATTCTGTGTACCGCCTCCATCCTCGTAGCTCCAGTAGTAGGTCTTGATACCTGACAGGTCCTCCTTTGGAGCTTGCCAGGCCAGGAACACATGAAGATCGTTATCATAGACCACCGGGCTCGCCTCCGGGTCCTCATCATAGAACCTCAGGTTCAGTGGCGCATCGGGGGCGACACCGTCGATGCTCAGGTTCCAGACAAGCTTTTCCTCCTCCGTTGCATCGTTGACCCCGGAAATGTTTATGGTGTACGTGACATCGTAGCCAGATACATTTGGCGACAAATACGTATGGTTTATGGGCTCTCCGGGGGTCGTATCAATGGACCCGACCTTCTCGTTCTCCACCCAGAAATCCAACGAAAAGGCATCTATCGGGGGGAAGATCTCATCCGTATCGGAATAAGTGATGGTCGGTCCCCACATGCGGATCTCCTCCTCGGTCTGGACCCAGTCCTTGTCCCTGATCTGGCCTTGAATGGAACCGAAAAGCTCGATCTTGCCCCTGAACTTCAGTGTATTCCTTACAAAAAGGAAGTTCCTGACGACCAGCTCATCCTCTGCAACACCTATGCCGAATGCCTTCACCCTGATGGTCCGGTCAACTGCGTTCGGGCGGTTCGTCCAGTTCCAGTGGAACTTGACATTTAACTCGATATCTATGACGCGCTCGCGCCATGTTACCGAGGGTGTTCCCACAACTTCGGCAACATCAAGAGCGTCCATCTCCGTCCATCCATTTTCGCCGCTCTCGGCGACCGTATGATTGTAGGTCAGCCTGAAGGTGCCCTGTCTGTGAGGCAGCTCGAACTCTATCCTGCTGAGGTCCTCCGGCCCGTTAACCATTATCACGGAGGTGCTGAAGGTATAGGGCCTATACATCGCATAAGCATTGTTCTCCCCCAGGTCCGGATCTTCGAAATCCACCGTCTGAATGACGAGCCTGGGGGGTATGCCGAGACGCCATATGCCATCCCTGGCACCTCCACCGTAGATCCAAAGGTCCCTCGATACAGGATCGAAATGATGCGCGTGCATGTTCAATGTTCCGGGGTTCGGAACCGGATACCAATCGTAATACCATTTATCCTCCAGTATCCTGTACCTGAGGAGATCGTCATTCTCGCCTCCCGTCATGTACAGCTCCTTGGTCAGAGGGTCATAGTCGAGCTTGGCATACACCCTTGCCGAAGAGGTCTGCGAGAGTTCGGTCCATGTTCCGAACCTCGCATCATAGCGCCAGAGGTCCTTTCTTTCCGTTGGGTTAGGAGAGGTGTCCTCCATTCCACCGAAGATGTACAGATGATTATTATCGGTATCAAGCGCCATTCCCGACCCGTACCTTCCGTTGAGATTGGACCCGGAAAGCGATAGCGGCTGGAAGATCCCGGATACCGGGTCATACCGGTAGAAATCGGCGTAGGTCTCCGTGGAGCCGGATGTGGAAGATGGATGATGGTTGCCTCCATAGAAGTAGATCTTACCATCGTTCTCGTTGAATATCATCGGGAAACCCTGCCGTTTCTGGGGTCCCGCGGTTTCCATGATGTTCGTCCAGACGTTCGTAACAAGGTCGATCTTCCATATGTCGGCAAGGTCATAGTAACGCGTGCTGGGGCCCTGGCCGGTTGTATATCCACCGCCGTACATGTAAACTGTCTTGTTCTGTGCATCGTAACACATACCAGCGTTGGACCGCGAGTGGGGATTCTCGGCCCCGGGATTGTAATACGGCCCCATCCAAAGTCTGTTTTGGATATCCCAGTAATAGAAAAAAACCGTCCCATTATAATAACCCGTGCTCGGACCGATGTAATAGATCCTCTGACGGTCCGAGTCGAAAGCGAAGATCCCGTTGTTCCTGCTGTCAGGGCTGTAGGTCAGCGGGACCGATGTCCAATCCATTGTGCCGAGGTCCAGATAGTTCATGTCCCTGTATCTGCTGCTACTCCCGCCTCCGCCTGAATAGTACCTTCCTGCAAAAACGACGAAGCTGTCGGCTTCCGGAGAGTAATGGTTCGCATACATCAATCTCCCGTCCGGTGCATCACTGAACGACCTGCTTGACCAAGTTCCAAGAGCGGTGTCGTAGGTCCACAGCAATTCGCTCTCGGTTGACCCGGAAATCAATCCTCCCCAGATGTTGACGGTACCATCCGCAGCTCTGTAGAACATCCTCGACCCGTACAGCCTGCTCATGTCCGGATGGGTCGGTATGAACTGCCACTGGTCCGTAACTATGTCATAGACCCAGAACTCCGTAAGATAGCCCATTTCCTCGTTGTATCCGCCATACATGTAGATCTTCTTGTTGGCCTCGTCGATGCACATGTCGTGCTCGTATCTCTTCATCACCCCTGTGGTTATTCCGTCGTTGAGCGGGGTCAGGGTGGGGGAGGGCTCTATCAGGTCTATCCTGAAGAATCCGGACAGGTTATCATTGTTCTGGGTCGAGTCTCCCCGGCCCATATGCAGATACAACGAGGGGGGGGCACTGGTGGTGTCTATGACCATGGGAACCCTTGTCCTCCGGGGGACAGCCGGTTCAAGGTTGAAATTGAGCTTCCTCCACTGCTCCGTTAAAACATCGAACTCCCAGAGGTCGTCCATCACGGAGTCGCTTTCGTAGCCCCCGTAGATGTACAGTTTTCGGTTGACGTCATCAACAGCATCTCCAAAATACCCCCTGCCACCAGGTTTGACGGACCTCTCGATGGCGTTCCAGGTATTGTTGTCCAGGTCATAATAGAAGAGTTCATCGTAGCCGTACATCCGGTCCCATTGTCCCGGGTAACCTCCCCCGTAGATGTATATACGGTTCGCAGGAGCATAGTAGAGGGTAGCCCCGTCCTCCCCGCCGCTCGGATAATGATATCTCTCCCAGACCTTCCAGGGTTCGCTTCTTGTCAGGTCGCCCTCGGGTGGGACCAGACCAAGCCGGGATACTTCTTCATCCGTCAGAAGCCTGCTCTCTCCATCCATCTCATCAGATCTTTCATTTCCTTCTGCGGTGGGAATGAATGCTTGCAGGTTCAACGCGAGCAATGCTGCAATAATAATAACTATAAGCGATTTTAAGCGGTTCGGCAATTGGTTCCTCATGGGTACCACTCCTTCCAGGACCACCATGGACCAAGGTCAGGATGGAAAACGTTATTGCCGGATGCGATAATATACTTTTTGCACGTGCCTGGATTGTCAGCGGTCCGGAGCCTTCAGGTCCTGCCTGTGCAGTTCTTCCCTCAAGAAAAGGACCAATCTCTCACACAGGGTTATGTTGATAGAGCATTTCTCGGATATCTCCCGGGGGCCGGCGTCGAGCATCGCATCGATGGAAACGAAGCTGTTCAGGAGCTTTTTCGCTCTCGCTTTTCCGATCCCCTCGACCCGGGTCATAATGCCGATCTCCCTTTCCCTGAGGGTCCTTTGATAGGACAGGGCGAACCGGTGGGCCTCGTCCCTGATCCTCATCAACAGTTCCAGAGAGGGGTCCGACCTCTTCATTACAACAGGTAAAGGCCTTCCGGTAAGGAATATCTCCTCATCCCTCTTCGCGAGAGATACCATGTCCACGTTCTGCTCAATGCCGAGTTCTCCGAAAGCGTCCATGGCCGCTTTGAGCTGTCCTTTTCCTCCGTCGATCAGTATCAGGTCGGGCATCTCCCCGTCATGGTCCATGATCCTCCTGTATCTCCTGGTCACGGCTTCTTTCATGGACAGATAATCGTCGTTCTGGTCCGTTCGGATCTTGTATCTGCGGTAGGCGCTCTTTATCGGCCTGCCCTCCCTGAACTGGACCATGGAAGCGACGGTTCCCGTACCGCCGAGATGAGAGATATCGAAACCCTCTATGACCACGGGGCTCCTGGAAAGGCCAAGGCTCCTCCGCATTTCGGACAGAACATCCTCGTTCCTGAGTTCCTTCTGCTTTCTGGTCCTGAAGAGCTCCATGTTCCTCCTGGCCATTTCCATCAGGGACCTTCTCTCGGCACCCCTAGCCCTCACTAGTCTGACCCTTGCTCCCCTCTTCTCACCAAGGAACCTCTGCAGCTCCTCCTTTCTTTCTTTGACGAGCTCCATCCTGCTGAGGACGATCGTCGGGGGGATGGACCCGGATATCGCATAGAACGAGCTCAGGAAATCCTCGGTGGCCCCCCTCAGTGAATCCTCCCCCTCAAGAGAGAAGGACACTGCATCGATGACACTTCCATCCCTGACCTTCACCACAGTAGCCAGAGATGCGTTCTCATCGATGTGCACGGCATCGAGGTCCACGTCATCGCACAATACCATCTTCTGGGATTGACGCGACCTTTTCAGACCATCGGCGATGTCTCTTATCATGGCGGCTCTCTCGTATTCTTCCCTGGATGAGGCCTTCCACATATCCTTCTCCAGCCTTGAAAGGACCTCCTCTCTTTTTCCGGAAAGGAAGAGCCTTAGCCCTTCTACGACGAGAGCATAGTCATTCTTGTCCACCTTGCCTGAGCAGGGGGCAAGGCATCGGCCCAGGTGATGCTCCAGACATGGCCGTGACGGTTTCGATAGGTCCCTCCTGCAGGACCTCAAGGGGAACATCTTTCTGATCCACCGGATGGACCGTCTCACTGCACGGGGGTCCGAGTGAGGGCCGAAATATTCACCACTCCCCCTCTGAAACCCTCTTACATGATGGACGGCCGGGAACGTATCTTCCGTGATCAGGATATATGGATACGATTTGTCGTCCTTCAGCCTAACATTGAATTTTGGCCTGTATCGTTTTATCAGTGTGTCCTCGAGGACGAGGGCCTCCAGTTCGTTACCGGTAGCTATCCAGTCCACCATATCGGCATCGCCCTGGAGTCTGATCTCCTTCTCGTTCTTTCTGTCCTTTAGATGAGAACGCACCCTGGACCTGATATTGATGGCTTTTCCAACGTAGAGAACCTTTCCTTCCCGGTCCTTGAACAGATAGACTCCGCACACATCAGGCAGGAACGAGGGATCGGTCCGCATCTTCCGTAATTATGTATCCTGTGTATATATGGGCTGTTGTAAAGGGCAAACTTACTCCTGGTCGAACTAGTGCTACTCATCAACATCTTCAAGCTCATCGGGCCTGTCCTTTCGCCTGTATCTTCTCGGATCGAAGACCTCCTCGTCCTCTTCATCCTCTACCATCTCATCCTCATCCGACTCCCATTCCTCATCCTCTACGGCCTCTTCCACCTCGTCCTCCTCTACCATCTCATCCTCCTCGGACCCCCACTCCTCATCCTCTACGGCCTCTTCCACCTCGTCCTCCTCTACCATCTCATCCTCATCCGACTCCCATTCCTCATCCTCTACGGCCTCTTCCACCTCGTCCTCCTCCACCATCTCATCCTCATCCGACTCCCATTCCTCATCCTCTACGGCCTCTTCCACCTCGTCCTCCTCTACCATCTCATCCTCAACATCCTCTTCTACCTCGTCCTCCTCCACCATCTCATCCTCGTCCGACTCCCACTCCTCATCCTCTCCGTCTTCTACCATCTCATCCTCAACATCCTCTTCCACCTCATCATCCTCTACAATCTCATCCTCAACATCCTCTTCCACCTCATCCTCCTCCACCATCTCATCCTCATCCGACTCCCACTCCTCATCCTCTCCGTCCTCTACCATCTCATCCTCAACATCCTCTTCCACCTTATCCTCCCCTACCATCTCATCCTCATCGGACACCCATTCCTCACCCTCAACATCCTCTTCCACCTTATCCTCCCCTACCATCTCATCCTCATCGGACCCCCATTCTTCATCCTCAACATCCTCTTCCACCTCATCCTCCTCTTTCACCTCATCCTCGTCCATTTCCCACTCCTCATCCTCAACGTCCTCTTCCACCTCATCCTCCTCTTCCTCGACGTCCGCATCCATATCGATCTCGAAATCCTCACCATTGTCGCATTTCTTGCCGTCAGGAGAGTATACTTCCTCATCTCCCTCCAGGTCAGAAGCGGGTCGGCCCCATTCCGGTTCCTTCCCTCCAACCTCCTCTTGAAGGTCCACAACCGATGAGGAGGGATTCATATCGAATTCCTTCTCGCAGAACCAGCAGTACATAGCTCCGGAGCCCTTTCTTTTCAACGGGACACCGCATGCAGGGCATCTGGATCCCTTGCTCGTATATTTCCTGACACCATCAGATGCCCCTGCTTCATCCTCCTGTATCCAGGCGGTTCTTAGGGTAACTTTCCTTGGTGCGGTCAAATGGGCAATTCCTCCCGGGGGATGCGGCGATCAATGGAATTTATAGTATAAAATCCTACACCTGGAATTCTCATTTCTGCGTAGAAACCTGCCTCGCGGTCCTCCCGGTCCTGTTCAACTCGATCTTCAGGTAAGCCCCTGTGTGACTTTTTTTTACCCTGGCAATTTCCTCAGGGGGACCCTCGGCAACTATTTCACCCCCCTCATCTCCCCCTTCGGGTCCAAGGTCGATCGTCC
>JAFGJI010000305.1 GCA_016929175.1 Thermoplasmatota archaeon
ATCATCGTGTTCGCTCTGACGGATAAGAACGCCGGTCCGAAGGGTATAAGCGCCTTCATCGTTGAGAACAGCTTCAAGGGCTTTAAAGTGGGGCCTATCTTCGAGAAGATGGGGATAAGGGCCTCCGAGACCTCCGAACTGATATTCGAGGACATGGAGGTCCCGAAGGAGAACCTCATCGGAAGGCCGGGAGACGGGTTCAGGATCGCTCTGGCATCCATTGACGGGGGGCGTATAGGCATCGCATCACAGGCAGTGGGCATCGCTCAGAAGGCCCTCGATGAGGCCGTGAAGAGGTCGAAGGAGCGTGTCCAGTTCGGTAAACCGATCGCAAACCTCCAGGCCATCCAGTGGATGATAGCGGAGATGGGGACCAGGATAGAGGCGTCAAGATTGCTGACCCGATATGCAGCTTTCCTGAAAGATAGGGATACCAGATTCAGCAAGGAAGCGGCCATGGCCAAGCTGATGGCCAGCGAGACCGCCGTTTTCTGCGCTGACCGCTCTCTCCAGATACACGGCGGTTACGGTTATATGAGGGAATACGGCATCGAGCGCCTCTATCGGGATGCCAAGATAACCGAGATATACGAGGGGACCTCAGAGGTGCAAAAGCTCGTAATATCAAGCTTGCTGCTGAGATGACCAGGCGTCGGTCATCAACACGATAATAAATTTCCTCATCATAGCCCTGGTCTTATTCTTCATCATCAAGGCAGCGGCCAAGTTCGAGAGGAAGAAAGAAGAGGCAGCCCCGTCCACGAAAGCCTGCCCATTCTGCGACACGCAGATCTCTCTCAATGCCACCAGGTGCCCCAACTGCACATCCAAGCTGTGATGTTCGGTCGGTGTCTCATTTGAGGACCCTGGAGAGGATCTCCTGTGCCGCGGCATAGGGGCCCATCTCCTTTTTTTCTATTTTATTCACCAGAGAGTCCACTTTGTCTTTGAAAACGGCCTCGTCAAATATGAGGTTCATGAGACGCTTTCGAACGATCTCCACCAGCTCCGTTTCGTACCTCATCCTGCGATGATCGTCAAGCTTTCCGGAGGATACGAGCTCGTTGTAATGTTTTTTAATCTCCTCGACGAGCTCCTTTATACCTCCCCTTTCCTTTGCGTTCGTCCCGAGGATAGGTGTCCTCTTCCTCCCCGCCTGAACATTGAGCTCGACCAGGGATTCCAGCTCTGCCATGGTCAAATCGAAACCGGGTCTGTCTGATTTGTTGATGACGAATATGTCGGCGATCTCCATCAGACCGGCCTTGATCGCCTGTATGGAATCGCCAAGACCGGGGACAAGCACCACCATGGTCGTATCCGCGATCTTGATGATATCCACCTCGGCCTGACCCACGCCGACGGTCTCGATTATCACTATCTCCTTCCCCGCCGCATCAAATATCTCCACAACATCGAATACCGCCCCGGAAAGGCCTCCCAACATTCCCCGCGTCCCCATGGACCTGATGAAGATGCCCGGATCGGTCGAGACCTCCATCATCCTTATCCGGTCTCCAAGAAGGGCCCCCCCGGAAAACGGAGAGGTTGGATCTATAGCAACGATCCCGACCGTCTTACCGGCCCTTCTGTACTCGAGGGCCAGTTCAGTGATCAAGGTACTCTTGCCGGCCCCCATCACACCGGTCACACCGATAACCTGAGCCCTGCCGGTCTTTTTGTGAAGCCGTGACATTAGCTCTGGCGCTTCATCGGAATTGTTCTCAACCAGGGTGATCATCCTTGCTATGGCTCGGGGATCCCCTTCAAGGACCCTCTCTGCCAGGTCGGTCATCTTTTCACGTTCTCCTTTATGAACCTGATGATATCATCCAGAGTTGCCCCGGGTCCGAATATGCCCCGCACACCAGCTTCGTTCAGCCGGGGTACGTCCTCTTCAGGGATTATACCTCCGCCCACGACAAGGATATCTTCCATGTCGTTCTCCCTTAGCTTATCGGTGATATCCCGAAAAAGAGTCATATGGGCTCCGGAAAGCAGACTCAGCCCGATTACGTCCACATCCTCCTGAATGGCTGTCTGGATGATCATATCCGGTGTCTGGTGGAGTCCGGTGTATATTACCTCCATTCCCGCATCCCTGAGAGCTCTGGCAACGATCTTTGCACCCCTGTCATGACCGTCAAGTCCAGGTTTTGCGACAAGTACCCTGATCTTTTTATCCATTTTTCTACCCCCGCGTTCAGAATATCGCTGGCTCTTTGTACTCTCCGAACACTTCCCTGAGAACTCCGCATATCTCGCCCAGTGTTCCATAGGCATGCACGCAGTCCAGAATGTATGGCATCGTGTTCTCTTCACCCTTGGCCGCCTTTCCTAGCGCTTTCAATGCCCGGTCAAGCTTCCCCTGGTCCCTATCCCGGCGAAGCTTTTTCAGTCTGTTTATCTGGACCTCTTCTCCTTTTTCGTCCATCACGAGAAGGGGTATCTCCACAGGTTCGTCCATCTGGTATTTATTAACGCCGACGATCGTCCTCTTTCCGTTCTCGACCTCCTGCTGGAACCTGTAGGAGGCCTCGGCGATCTCCCTCTGGAAGAAACCCTTCTCGATGGCGGGGATGACGCCGCCCAACCGCTCTATGCGGTCAAAGTAGTTCAAGGATTCCTCCTCCATCCTGTCGGTGAGCCACTCGAGATAGTAAGATCCTCCCAGAGGGTCCGCCGTGTAGGTGACACCGGTCTCCTCCGCTATTATCTGCTGGGTCCTGAGGGCAAGTCTCACCGCCTTCTCGGAGGGAAGGGCCAATGCCTCGTCCATTGAATTGGTATGAAGTGACTGGGTGCCCCCGAGAACCGCTGCCAGTGCCTGGATCGCGACCCTGACAAGGTTGATCTCCGGCTGCTGGGCGGTGAGCGAAACACCAGCTGTCTGGGTGTGGAACCTCATGAGGAGCGATCTGGGTTTTTTCGCTCCGAGTTCCTTCATTCCCCGGGCCCATATCCTCCTTGCCGCCCTGTACTTGGCTATCTCCTCGAAGAAATCGTTGTGGGCGTTGAAGAAGAAACTGAGCCTGGGAGCGAACGCATCGATGTCCAGGCCTCGCGCCACGGCGGCTCTGACGTACTCGAAGCCGTCGGCCAGGGTGAAGGCAAGCTCCTGGACAGCTGTTGATCCGGCCTCCCGTATGTGGTAACCCGATATCGATATCGTGTTCCACCTGGGCACCTCCCTGAAACCGAACTCGAAGGTATCCACTGTAAGCCGCATGGAGGGTTCCGGGGGGAAGATGAAGGATTTCTGTGCGATGTACTCCTTCAGGACATCGTTCTGTATGGTTCCCCCTATCTGTGATCTGGGTATATTCTGTTTATCTGCATTTGCGATGTAGAATGCCCATACGATAGGGGCCGGTCCGTTTATGGTCATGGAGGTTGTGATCCTGTCAACGGGTATGTCCTTGAAGAGTATCTCCATATCCTTGAGAGATGATATCGCGACACCGCATTTTCCGAACTCGCCCCTTGACAGAGGATGGTCCGTGTCGTAACCGTAGAGTGTGGGATAGTCGAAAGCGACGCTCAGCCCAGTCTCCCCGTGGGCGAGGAGGTACTTGTACCTCTCGTTGGTCTCCTCGGCGGTCCCGAAGCCGGCGAACTGACGCATCGTCCAGAGGCGGCCTCTGTGCATTGTCGAATGAATGCCCCTCAGGAATGGATACTCCCCTGGAAAACCGATATCCCTTGAATGGTCTATGTCCTTGATATCAACAGGGGTGTACAGGGGGCCGATCTCGGTCCATGAGAGGTTCTGGAACCTCTCCATCCTCTCGGGGCTCCTTTCCTTCAGGGGGTTGTAACAGGTCGTCTCCCACTCCTTCTTCCTTTTTGCGATCTCCTTGAGCTTCTTCTCATCATACATGTTCTCGCCCCCGTCATCAGAATTCTATGCCCTTTCTGGCCTCCACACCTTTTAAGTAAAAATGCTTTACCTCGCGCATCTCTGTAACAAGGTCTGCCATATCCAGGAACTCTTGCGGAGCGTAGCGCCCCGTAAGTACAAGTTCGACATGCTCGGGCTTCTGCCTCATGAGCTTGAGAACATCCTCGAGCGGGACCAGTCCGAAGTCCACTGCCACATTGATCTCGTCCAATACCACGAGATCGTATTCACCAGAAAGGACCGCCTCCCTTGCTGCCTTCAGACCCTCGCCTGCAAGTTCGATGTCTATCTGCTCGGGGTTATCTTTCGATACGAACTCGTCCCGGCCATGCTGGGTAAGGGTGAAGCCATTTATACCCTCCAGAGCATCGATCTCGCTGTACCTCCTCCCCTTCATGAACTGTATGAACCGGACCTTGAGCCCGCTTCCAACAGCACGGAGACAGAGCCCGAGGGCAGCGGTGGTCTTTCCCTTTCCATCCCCGGTGTATACCTGGAGATATCCCTTTTTAAAGGTCATGGTAACTCCTTGAATCCCATAATTCGATTTATTACTTTCTTCCATCCTGTAATGAACGACCGGCCCTTTTTCCGGAAAAGGCACCAGTAGATGTTACATGGCACTACAGAAACCTTTATTTCACGAAATCCCGTTGGTCCCCCTGCATGATCCTAGAACTCAACGAACAACAGAACATGATAAGGAACATGGTCAGGGAATTCGCAGAGAAGGAGGTCAAACCAAAGGCCGCCGAGTTGGATGAGAAGGAAGAGTATCCACACGAGGCGATCAAGCGCATGGCCGAACTTGGTATCCTGGGAGCGATAATCCCCCAGGAATATGAGGGAGCGGGTCTCGATCACGTGACCTACTCCGTTATAATTGAGGAGATCTCAAGAGCCTGCGCATCAACGGGTGTCGTGACCTCGGTCCACAATTCACTTACCGCATGGCCTATCATCAAGTACGGAACGGAAGAACAGAAGAAAAAATACCTCCCGATCCTCGCCAGGGGCGAGAAGATCGGTGCATTTGGTGGAACCGAGGCAAACGCGGGATCGGACCTTGGGGCGATGCAGACGACCGCGGAGCTCAAGGGAGACAAATATATCATCAACGGATCGAAGACCTTCATCACCAGCGGCCCCAAGGCAGGGATAATAATCGTCTTTGCGGTAACCAACAAGGAAGCTGGACCTAAAGGGATCAGCGCCTTCATCGTCGAGAACGATTTCAAGGGATACGGGATAGGTGGGATCTTCCATAAGCTTGGCATCAATGCCTCACTCCAGTCCGAACTGGTCTTTGAGAATATGGAAGTGCCAAAGGAGAACCTTCTCGGGAAGGAGGGTGAAGGTTTCAAGATAGCCCTTTCCACACTCGACGGAGGCAGGATAGGTATTGCAGCACAAGCAGTGGGCATAGCCCAGGCGGCCCTTGATGAAAGTATAACCTACTCCATGCAGAGGCAGCAGTTTGGAAAACCCATCTCCAAATTCCAGGCCATACAGTGGATGATAGCGGAGATGGCGACCAGGATCGAAGCCGCAAGATTTCTTGTCAGGTATGCTGCCTATCAGGAGGATGCGGGCAATAGGATCAGCAAAGAGGCTGCAATGGCGAAACTGTTCGCGGCAGAGACCGCCACATGGTGTGCGGACCGGGCCATTCAGGTCTTTGGTGGTTATGGTTATATCAAGGAATATCCCGTGGAGCGGCTCTTCCGCGACGCGAGGATAACCGGGATCTATGAGGGGACCTCAGAGGTTATGAAGATGGTCATTGCCGGGAGCCTTCTCAGATGATCTGGTCCGATGAACGGGGGATGAAGATGAGGGATATGGACTACGACCAGGAATACCGGAAGTGGAAGTGGGACATACCTAAGTACTTCAACATGGGTTTCGATGCGGTTGACAAACACCTTGCAGATCCCAACATGAAGAACAAGGTTGCCCTCTACTGGGAACACGAGAATGGGGAAACCAGGAAGTACACATTCTGGGAGATGGCAACCCTTTCCAACAGGTTCGGCAACGTTCTCAGGGAAATCGGCCTGATAAAGGGGGACCGGTTCCTCATAAGGCTGCCCAATATCCCGGAGTTCCAGATGGTCTTCCTTGGGGGTGTCAAGGTAGGTGCGGCCCCCATACCGAGCTCGGTGATGTTCAAGCCCAAGGAGGTGGAGTACCGCATCCAGGACAGCGAAGCCGTTCTATGCGTCACCACACCCGAATATGCAAAAGAGGTCGAACAGATAAGGGGGAACTGTCCCTCCCTCAGGCACATAATGGTGATAGGGGAACCCAAGGGCGACCAGATCTCATTCTACGGTTTGCTAGAGAAGGCCTCACGGTACCTTGAGGTCGAGAGGACGAAAGCCGAGGACATGGCATTCTTTTGCTACACGAGCGGTACCACCGGGATGCCGAAAGGAGCGGTCCATGCCCACCGATGGGCTATAGGGAACGATCCGAACGCCTTCTACTGGCAGGCTTTCAAACCTGATGACATAGTAGCCCATACTGGAGCTCTATCTTGGATATATCCCCTCGGCAACGCCTTCATCTACGCGTGGAGGAACGGAGCCTCCGTACTGCTTTACGAGGGGAGGTTCGATCCCGAAAGATGGTTCCATCTCCTGGAGAAATATCAGGTCACCAACCTTGCCTGTGTGCCAACAGGCTACAGGATGTTCCTCACGGTGAAGGACTTCGAGAAGAGGTTCGACCTCTCGACCCTGAGACATTGCATAAGCGCAGGCGAGCCTCTGAACCCCGAGGTCATATCCGAGTGGAAGAGAAGGCTTGGCATCCATATATACGACGGGATAGGGATGACCGAATGCATGGTATACCTTTCAAACATGCCCGGAATGGAGATACGACCCGGCTCCTGCGGCAAACCACAGCCCGGGCACGTTTGCGCCGTGGTTGACGATGACGGAAAACCTGTCAAACAGGGGGAGCTCGGGACACTGGCGGTCAGCAAGGATGATCCCGGTCTCTTCCTGGAATACTGGAACAAACCTGAAAAGACGGCGGAATGCTTCAAGGGCGACTGGTTCCTTACGGGAGACACCCTTTTCATCGACAAGGACGGGTATTACTGGTTCTCCGCAAGGGGTGACGATCTCATCATGACCGCTGGCTACAGGGTCTCCCCCTTCGAGGTGGAGTCGGCCCTGATCGAGCATCCTGCTGTCATGGAGGCGGCCGTTGTTGCCAGCCCGGACGAGATGAGGGGTGTCATCGTCAAGGCCTTCGTCATCCTCAACGAGGGTTTCGAGCCCGGTGAGGAGCAGAGAAGGGACATCCAGGCTTTCATGAAGGAGAACGCCGCGCCCTACAAATATCCAAGGGAGATCGAATTCGTGGACCAGTTACCAAAAACACAATCAGGCAAGATCAAGCGAAAAGAGCTGAGAGAGAAGGAGATCGAGAAGAAGAGGCAGAGGTAAATCGGGTTCAAGCAAGGAGTGTTAAAAATGAACATAGTCGTATGCGCGAAACAGGTGGTGGATGTCGGAGAGATAAAGGTCAACCCATCCACGAACAAACCTGTCCTGGAGGGCATTCCAAAAAAGATCAGCGATATCGACAAGAACGCTGTGGAGGAGGCCATCAGGATAAAGGAGAAGCTGGGTGGCAAGATCACCGTCATGACGGTGGGACCTCCGGATGCAAAAGATAAGATGAAGGAGCTTCTGGCGATGGGAGCCGACGAGGCCGTTCTCATTCCCAGACCTCAGGGTGCGGACTATCACATTGTCTCAAAGCTCCTATCAAAAGGGATAAAGAAGCTCGGTGATGTGGACCTCGTGCTTTGCGGTGAGGCCTCCATCGACATGTTCTCGGGCCAGGTCGGCCCGCGGATCGCGGGTTTCCTTGACTGGCCCCAGCTGACATACTCGTTCAAGGTCGAGGCAGAGGCCGGCAAGGTCAAGGCCTGCAGGAACATGGGGGACCGGATGGTCGTCACCGAGGCCTCCTGCCCCGCGGTTCTGACCGTCACCAAGGAGATCAACGAGCCCAGGCTTCCGAGCCTGATGCAGATCCTGGGCTCCGCAAGGAAACCGATCCATGACTGGACCGTTTCGGAACTTGGAATGGACGGGGAGACCGCAAGGGTCCTTGAAAGGGACCTCAGAGGAGTGAAGATGGAAAGGAAGAACATCGTCTTCAAGGATGACCTTGATGAGGCGGTGGCACAGCTTGCCGAGAGATTGGCCAAAGAGGGCCTTCTGGGGTGATATCATGGTGGTAGTATACTCGGACCTGAAGAGGAACGGTTTCGAACTGCTCTCCAAGGCAAGGGAGCTTGCCGATAAGAGGGGAAATAAGGTCTGTGCCGTCGTCATCGGCAAGGATGCCGGCACACAGGCGCAGGAGTACATCCAGAGAGGAGCGGACATGGTCATAGTGACAGGCTCTTCCATGGAGCATTTCAATGCAGAGGATGTATCTGATATCCTTGAAGTGGTCGTAAAGGAGGAAAGACCGGAGATCGTCCTGATCGCCTCCACCAAGGACGGCAAGGAACTGGCCCCCCGGCTTGCCTCGAAACTGGATGCAGGGTGCATATCGGATGCCAACAAAATATACGTCGATGGGGATTCCATTCTCGCGGAGAGGGTGGTCTACAGCGGGAACGGCATAGCCGTCGAGCAGTTTGGCTCCTTCCCGGGGATAATTACGGTCCCGGGGAAGGCCTTCGACCCTCTCCCGATCGACCCCGGAAGGACAGGTGAGGTCGTCAACAGGGATATCGTATTGAAGCAACAGAGGTCCTCCATCGTCGATGTCCAAAAGATGGTCTCGGAGGGTGTGAACGTGGAGGAGGCCGAGAAGATAGTATCCTGCGGAAGGGGCTTCAAGAAAAGTGACGATCTGAAGCTCATTGAGGAACTGGCCAGGGTCATGAACGGGAACACCCTTGGCTGCTCCAGACCGATCGCCGCCGACCTCAAATGGCTCTCTGAGGACCACTGGGTCGGTCTCTCCGGCCACAAGGTCAAACCCAAGCTCTACATCGCCTGCGGAATTTCCGGCCAGATACAGCACGTGGCCGGAATGCGAGATTCCGGAATTATCGTGGCCATTAACAAGGACGCCGATGCCCCCATATTCAATTCGGCCGACTACGGCATAGTGGGAGACCTCTACCAGGTCATCCCCAAATTGATCGAAGCTATCAGGCAGAAGATGTAGCCCCCTTCCCCCCCCCTCATCTGAAGTTCATCCCATATACCAACGGAGGGACCCCATGAGCGTGATAGATCTTAACTCCATGGCGGAGGCCCAGGCGGCCGACAGGCAGGAGATCAACGAAAGGCTCCAAAGATTGAGGGAGGAGGTCTCGGACCACTGCTATCAGTGTGGAAAATGTACCTCCGGATGCGAGGCGCATAAACTGCTCGAGCTTGAGCCGCACAGGATAGTTGCGCTCCTGAAGAAGGGTCTCATCGACGAGTTGGTCAATTCGGATATCATCTGGACCTGCATGAGCTGCTTCAAGTGCAAGGAGAGATGCCCGCAGAAGGTCGCCCCCGTGAACATCCTCTTCGCCCTGAAGAACCTTGCAGTGGCAAGCGGAAAGCAGATCCCCGGAGATTTCACTGCCATGCTGCAATCGGCCATGGAGAAAGGTCTCATACAGGACGTGCAGCAGGTGAACACAAGGGCCGGGGAGACCAGGACAAGAGAACAGATGGGATTGTCCCCCTGCTCGAAGCCTGAGGACCCGGAAAAGTTCCAGATGACCATTATGACCGTCGCAATGGAGAAGGTATAGGGTGGGTAGAATGGCGAGATATGCACTCTTTCCCGGCTGCGTGATGTCCACGGAACAGTACGGATACGAGGTGTCGCTGAAAACTGTACTCCCGGTCCTGGGTGTCGAGATCGTGGACCTTGAAGGCTTCTCATGCTGCGGAGAGCCCCTAAAGAGCATCAATCAGATGCTGACCCTGACCCTATCCGCAAGGAATATTGCGATCTGCGAGAAGGAAGGCCTTGACATCCTGGCACCCTGCCCATTGTGCCATCTTGCCCTCTCCGAGACAAAAAGGATACTTGATAACGACCCGAAGATGAGGGAGAGGGCCGCCTCCAGCCTGGCCAATGAGGAACTGAAATACCGGGGAACTTCGAAGATATACCATATCATCGACCTTCTCCACGACATCATAGGCCTAGAAGCGGTCAAGGAAAAGGTGGTCCGGCCTCTTTCCGGCCTCAACTTCGCAACTCATTACGGGTGCCATCTGATCAGGCCCTCGGAGATGGGGCGGCCCGTGGACTCGGAGAACCCGCAGAAGATGGAGAGGATACTGGAGGTTCTCGGGGCCGGATCGGCCCATTATCCCGAGAAGCCCGACTGCTGCGGTGGTCCGCTCCTCCCCGTTCATCCCGAGACATCGCTCACCAAGACCGGACAGAAGCTCAAGGCGGTACAGGACCAGGGTTTCTCTGGAATGTCCCTCTGCTGTCCTTGGTGCCACAAAATGTTCGATTCCAAACAGAAGAAGGCAGGTGAGACGGTCGGGGCAAAGCTGAACGTGCCGGTCCTTTACATAACACAACTGGTGGGACTCGCCTTCGGTATCGATCCGGGGAAGCTTGGGCTCGAGCTGAACCTCAGTCCTGTGGACCGGATACTCGGCGGTCAAGAGGAGGCGGGGGCATGAACCGGATCGGCGTCTTCGTATGCCACTGCGGTGTCAATATTGCAGCCAAGGTGGATGTGAAGGATGTCGCGGATTATGCATCAAAGCTCGAAGGGGTCGCTGTATCCATGGAATATAAATACATGTGCTCAGACCCCGGGGCCCAGTTGATAAAGGAGTCCATCAAGGAATACGGACTTGACGGTATCGTCGTGGCCAGCTGCTCCCCCAGAATGCACGAGCACACTTTCAGAGGGGTTGCCGAGGAAGGGGGCATCAACCCCTACAATGTGGAGATCGCAAACATCCGCGAGCAGTGCTCCTGGGCCCATGAGGACCCGGTGGAAGCGACAAGGAAGGCAAAAGCCATTGTAAAGGCAGCGGTTGCCAAGGCACGGCTCCTCGAGCCCCTTCAGAAATCAAAGACCCCCGTGATCCCTGAAGCACTGGTCATAGGCGGAGGTATCGCCGGCATGCAAGCTTCACTTGACCTGGCCGATGACGGTTTCAAGGTCCACCTGGTGGAAAAGGAACCCACCATAGGAGGACGGATGGCCCAGCTCGACAAGACCTTTCCGACGCTTGACTGCTCCTCGTGCATCCTGACCCCCAAGATGATGGAGACCAAGAACCATCCGAACATAGAGCTTCTGACCTATTCCGAGGTCGTCTCCGTGGAAGGCAGTGTCGGCAACTACAGGGTCAAGGTGAGGAAGAAACCCCGCTTCGTGGATGTTGATAAATGCACCGGATGCGGTGACTGCACCAGAGCGTGCAGGCTATTTGGGCATGTTCCCGATGATTTCAACCTCGGCCTCAACAAGCGGGGGGCCGCCTACATCCCTTTCCCGCAGGCCATACCGCTAAAGGCCACCATCGATCCCTCATACTGCCTGATGAAGCGGTTTGGAAAATGCGGTGATAAGCCCTTATGCGTCGAGGCCTGCGAACCGGGTGCAATAGATTTTGACCAGAAGGAAGAGGAGGTCGAGCTGAAGGTCGGGGCCATCGTGGTTGCGACCGGCTATGACCTCCTCGATCCTGCCAGGATGTTCGAATACGGCTACACGCTCTCCCCGGATATCGTCACCACATTGGAGCTCGAGAGGCTGATAAGCTCTTCCGGTCCGACATACGGCAAGGTCGTTCTGCCCTCGAACGGGGAGAAACCACTATCCGTGACATTCATCCTTTGCGCAGGTTCCCGTGACGAGACACAGTGCACATGGTGCTGCAGGATAGGCTGCATGTCGGCCCTGAAGCAGGTGTACCTCCTCCGGGAGAACCTCGGACCTGAGGTGGAGATCAATATCTGCTTCACCGATATCCGCTCCTTCGGAAAGGGATACGAGGAGTTCTACCGAAAGATAAGGGGCAAAGGGGTGAACTTCTTCCGCGGGAGGCCATCGGAGGTCCGGGTCTCACCCGAACAGCTCATGATGGAGGTGTTCGACACCACCACGAACAAACTGTTCGAGATAAGGACCGATATGATCGTGCTCGTCCCTGCACTTGTTCCCAGAGCGGATTCGGAGGAGCTCTCGAGGATACTCGGACTTTCCAGGAGCGGAGATGGGTTCCTGCTCGAAGCGCATCCCAAGCTCAGGCCCATGGACACCTTCGTCAACGGCATATTCATAGCGGGATGCTGTCAGGGGCCCAAGGACATCTCCGACTCGGTATCCCAGGCAAGTGGAGCGGCCTCTAGGGCAGCCGGGATCCTGACAAAGGACGAACTCGAGAACGACCCTCTCATTGCCTGGGTCGACCCGGAGGTCTGCGTCGGCTGCGGGGTCTGCGTGGAGGTCTGTGCATATTCGGCAAGGACCATGAACGAGGTTACCGGTATCGCAGAGGTCGATGAGGCTCTTTGCGTTGGCTGCGGGGCATGCATTTCCGCCTGCCCCTCCAATGCCAGCATTCACAAGAACTACACCAAGCAGCAGATCATCAGAATGATAGATGGGGTGGTCTGAGATGGAGGGAGCGGGGGTTACCTTGCAGTCACCGGCATCCGGGAACGGAAAGAAAGGGGCGGTCATGGTCGTAGGCGGAGGCATCTCCGGGATCCAGTCATCCCTTGACCTGGCAGATGCAGGTTTCAAGGTATATCTGGTCGATAGGGGCCTCTCCATAGGCGGGACCATGCCAAAGCTCGACAAGACGTTTCCCACCAATGACTGCTCCATGTGCATCCTGGCCCCGAAACTGGTTTACACCGGGAGGCATAAAAACGTCGAGATCATCACGAATGCCGAGGTGAAAGTTGTCGAGGGAGAGGTTGGCAACTTCAAGGTCACTCTCGAGGAACACCCCAGGTTCGTGGACCTCGACATATGCAACGGTTGCGGGGACTGTGTTGAGCACTGTCCGGTGGTACTGCCATCCGAGTTCGACGAGGGCATAGGCAGCCGCAGGGCCATCTTCCAGCCGTTCCCCCAGGCCATTCCCAACATCTACGCCATTGACAAGATCGGTGAGAGATCGCCTTGCAGACTGGCCTGCCCTGCG
>JAFGJI010000306.1 GCA_016929175.1 Thermoplasmatota archaeon
CGTGTGGATGTTTATTGAGTCGGAGGTCCCCTTTTTCTTGACCCCGTAACATTTAAGAAGCCGGATTAAGGAAGGCAGGTAATGTATAAAAATCCTGATGTGCAATATTTGATATAAAGAAAAAAAAGGGGCCCCGAAGAGCCCCCGACATCTCATATCCGATCCGGGATCAGTAGTCCATGTCACCCATGCCGCCCATGCCCCCCATTCCGCCGGGAGGCATGCCGCCAGGTGCACCGCCCTTGTCGGTGGACTTCGAAGCTATTACATCATCGATCCTCAATACCATGTTTGCGGTCTCGGTCGCTGCCAGGATGGCCTGTGTTCCGACCCTCAGGGGCTCGAGGACGTTCAGGGTCCTCATATCCTCGATGTGGCCGGTATACACGTTCACACCGTGGAACTTTCCGCCGTCAGAATGGGCCTTGTTGATCTCGATGATCGTGTTGATCGGGTCGAGACCTGCGTTCTCTGCAAGTGTCCTCGGGACGACCTCGAGAGCGGTGGCGAAGGCCTCTATGGCGAACTGCTCCCTGCCCCCCGTCTTGATGGCGAAGGTCCGGAGCTCCCTTGCGATCTCTATTGCTGCCGAACCGCCGCCGGCGGTCATCTTTCCGTCCTCGACGGAAACTGCCACGGTGGAGAGAGCATCGTGGAGGCCTCTCTCGATCTCATCGATCACATGCTCCGAGGCTCCTCTGACGAGAATGGAGACGGCTTTTGCGTTCTTGCAGCCAGTGACGAACGTCATCTCGTCCCCGCCTATCTTTTTCTCCTCGACGGCTCCGGCCTTGCCGAGGTCCGAGGGGCTCAGGTCTTCCAGGTTGGAGACTATCTTGGCCCCGGTCGCCTTTGCAAGTTTCTCCATATCTGACTTCTTTACCCTGCGTGCGGCATAGATGCCCTTCTTGGCCAGGAAATGCTGTGCAAGGTCGTCTATACCCTTCTGGCAGAATACGACATTGGCTCCGGACCCCTCGACCTTCTTCACCATTTCCCTGAGGATGTTCTCCTCGTTCTCCAGGAAAGCCTGGAACTGGGACGGGTCGGTTATCTGGATCTTCGCATCCACCTCCGTCTTCTTGACCTCGAAGGCTGCATTCACGAGAGCGATCCTGGGATCCTCGATGAATCTTGGCATTCCCTCATGGACCCTTTCCTTGTCGACGATTATTCCTTCTATGAGTTCGGTATCGTTAATGGACCCGCCCTGCTTCTTCTCTACCTTGATATTGTCTATGTCGGCCTTCTTCTTTCCGTCCCTCTCCTCGACGATCGAGGTCACCGCCTTCACTGCGATGTCAGCCAGAAGGTCCTTCTTGTCTCCGGCAGATTTGCCGGTCATCGAGGTCTTTGCGATCTTGAGCAGTGCTTCTTTGTCATCATCGACCTTCAAAGCGATATTGTTCAGGACCTCCACCGCCTTCTCGGCCGCAAGCCTGTATCCCTCGGTTATAAGGGTGGGGTGTATGTTCTTCTCGATGAGCGCCTCGGCAAGCTTCAGAAGCTCACCGGCAAAAATCACGGCCGTGGTCGTCCCATCGCCGCACGCCTCGTCCTGGGTCTTTGCAACCTCGATCACCATCTTGGCCGCGGGATGCTCGACATCGACCTCCTTGAGGATGGTCACACCATCGTTTGTTATGACCACATCCCCCATGGAGTCCACCAGCATCTTGTCCATTCCTTTGGGGCCCAGTGTGGTCCTTACAGCGTCGGCTATCGCCTTTGCCGCTGCGATATTGTTGAACTGAGCACCCTTTCCGCTTTTCCTGTCTGTTCCTTCCTTAAGGACCAGTATGGGTGTTCCACCAGCATACATATTGTTTCCTCCTGCGTACATTTTATCTTTCCTCCTTTTAGTCTCCTTGAAGTTGCGATCACTCGGGAGTGGTATGGTATAGGACACTTCTATAAATATCTTTCTTTATCAAGCCACTTCTATAAAAATATATCTCAACTCCATGTTTACTACCTCAAATATCCACCCCCATCTAGGATCGTTGGATATGCATGCATATCACGAGGATTGGTCGATGGAGTATCCAAGATACACCAGCTGCAGGAAACCCTGAATGCCGATAGGATTTAATAACAAACCGCCATGGAAGATGGGTGCATCAGATGTTCTCTTCTCGGATGAATGGGATACAGATGTCAGGTCTCAGGAAGATGTTCGACCTCGTCACCTCCGACACCGTGAACCTTGGACTGGGAGAGCCGGATTTCCAGCCACCGAAGGAGGCAATAGAGGCCGTGGAAGAGGCCATGAGGCTTGGCTTCAACAAGTACGGGCCCACCAACGGGATACCTGCCCTGAGAGAGGATATATCCAACCGGCTGAAGGTATACTGGAAGGATGTCGCACCCGAGAACGTGATAGTTACCAGTTCAGGGTCCGAAGCCCTATTTTCCGGCTTCCTGACGTTCATGGACCACGGTCAGAAAGCACTGGTCCCCGATCCCGGTTTTGTCCTTTATCGACCTCATTCCGACCTTACGGGGGGAGGATATCTCAATTACGATCTGTCCATCGACAACGAGTTCAGACCGGACCCGGATGCCATGGAGAAACTGATAGATGATACATGCAAGGTCCTGGTGGTCAATTCACCCTCCAATCCCACCGGTGGAATGGTGACCAGGCAGGACCGCGACGACATTGTTGATGTCGCCCGGGAGCACGACCTTATCATCATTTCGGACGAGGTCTACGATACAATGGTATATACGGGCAACACGCACTATTCCTTCCTGGGTGCCTACGAAAAGACCATGATGGTGAATTCCTTTTCGAAGATATTCGCCATGACCGGATGGAGGATCGGTTATCTTGCCGCCCCGTTGGATATGGTCCAGAAGATCGGGCTTGCCCATTACCACATGGTCGCCTGTCCGTCAACACCTGCACAGTACGGCGCGCTTGCAGCCCTTCGAAAGAGCGGCAGCTTCCTGACCGACATGGTTGCCGAGTTCGAAAAGAGAAGGGATATCATACACGAACGGATCAATGAGATCCCCGGGTTCAGAGCCATGCTTCCCCGCGGTACATTCTATTCATTTCCCTCCTACGAACTTTTCGGAAATGACGGGAGAGTGCGATCGCAGGACCTGGCCATGGAGCTTGCAAGGAACGGTCTTATTTGCTCCCCTGGCACCACCTTCGGCGAGAACGGTGAGTACCATCTCCGGTTCTCATTCGTCAACTCTCGGGAGAACATAGAGAAGGGGATGGACATCCTCCAGGATGTCGCAGGGAAGTTCAGGAAGAGCGCCTGAGCGTTCACGAACTTTTGGCCGTTCCCGATCGATCATACGTTCTGGACCGTACGTGACGCCAATATTCCCTAGGATTATATACCATCTATCCCTTATTCGACCCATCCATTGCCCATGGGAGGGATGGACCTGAAAGTGAACAGACCCCTCGTTCTTGTCATCGCGATACTGGCGTTTGCTCCGCTCATCCCGATAGCATCCGAGGATGCTAAAGGGGGAAGTCCGATATTCCAGGCCTCGAAGGAGATCCTTTTCGGCTCACACAGGTTGAACGTGCAGAAACCCGTGGATATACAGGTCGGGCCTTCGGGCAGGGTATACGTCCTCTATCAGACCATGAAAGCCTATTCGTGGGATATCTACCTGGTATATTCGGATGATGATGGTGTATCCTGGTCGGATCCTGTCAGGGTGGATGATGTGTTGGAGGACGGGAACAGTACGAATGACGATACGAACCAGTTGAACCCAAGAATGGTCATCGGCACCGATGGGACAATTTACGTCGTCTGGGAGGACTGGAGGAACTGGATCGACGATCTGTTCACCAGACCTGTGGATATCAGATTCTCCAAGTCTGTTGACGGGACCTCGTTCGGACCCTCAAGTGTGATAACACCGAAAAAAACGATCAACACCTGGGACGCATACACACCCGATATTTCCATCAACGAAGACGGACGGCTGTTCTGCGTCTGGACCGACGAGATGGAAGCCGGGGCCCACAGGAACATCTGGTCCTCGTACTCTATCGATGATGGCGCATCGTGGTCTATTCCTATCAACATCAACAACGACGGGATATTCTACCGGAACCACCTGTTCCCCAGATGTGCCATGTTCGGTGACAACGTCTATGTCACCTGGCACGACGGGAGGAACACCACCACGGGCACGAAACCCTATCTGGCAATCAGCAGGGATGGAGGGGTAATATTCGAGGAGGAGTTCCCTATAACCACCGATTCACAGACCGATTCACACAGGGAATTCGCCGTCCCGATCGTTGACGATGCCGGTACATTGTTCATAACATGGATGGATGACCGCACTGAAAGGGACGAGGTATTCTTCACGAGGAGCGAGGACGCCGGTTTGACGTTCTCCCCCGATAGCAGGATATTCTCGCTCCCCGAAGGGGCGGGCGATCACTCTCCGTTCCTGACCGCAACCGGGGACGGAAAGCTTGGATTGGTGTGGGAGAGGGAGGTTGCTTATTCCACCGGTACCGAACTGGACGTATACTACACCAATTCTTCGGACAGGGGAAGGACATGGAGCTCGATCCTACGTGTGGACGATACGGACAGGTTCGGAGAGGACAGGACGAACCAGAAGGACATCCTGGTGACGTATAACAAGGACGGCAGGGCCCTCTGCGTCTATGCAAGCAACTGGAACGAGGAAGGCGTGGTCGGCTCTTACGATTACAATCTGTTCTTCACAAGGCACAGCAGGTCCCTCAACGAAGTGAACCATCTTCCGGAACTGCTTGAAGCGGACTTCCTCGGCCCGTATCTGTTCGATCATATCGTGGGCAACACGGAAACCCTCTACAATTTCACCATGACCTACCGCGATGAGGACAATGACGAGCCTGCTTTGGGATACCCAAGGGTGCAGGTCTTCAGAGACCCTCTGGGAACCGACCCCGTTTACGATGAGTGGGTGCCCATGAAGAAGGTCAAGGGGGAAAAGGACATCTATTACATGGATGGGGTCGATTACCATGTGGGTCTCAACGTGTCGGAGGAGGGAAGGTTCTACTGGAAAATGCAGATAAACGACGGGGTGGACCCGGAACTGGTGTCCACGAACGTTCTCCCGGGGCCGCTGATCGACACCACCCCTCCCACCCTGGAGATCACCTCCCCCGAGGAGGCTGTTTGGTTTGCAGCCAACAGTGTCGAATGCAGGGTGATCGTCAGGGATTCCGGCGGTGCCGGTGTGGACAACAGGAGCATTCGGTTCATGAAATCCATACGTGGCATTGATTTCTTCGAGTCCTCGGTCCCGGTCAAAGGTTTCCTGAGGATCGACAACGACACCTACGAGGCCTGGGCGACCATTACCCTTTCCTCGGGGACCGAGAACTACGTCAAGTTCATCGCCAGGGACCGGGTGGGCAACGGATTTGCCGAATCAGAACACATCAATATCTGGCTGGACCCCGACGCACCCTTTGCGGTCGACCCAAGACCTGCGGGGGACTACGTGAACATATACGGCCAGGTCAACTGCTCGATCATCTGGAGGGATGCAAATCCGGGCAGTACGCTGGTCAACTACACCGGGCTTGATCCCGGGTCATTCAGATATTCCACAAGGAATACCAGCGGGGATTTTTCGGAATGGAGGATGCCTGACGGTCACCAGAGAATAGGCAATGAGTCCTATATCGTTTGGGTGAACGTCACTTTCCCTGACGAGGGGGTATACAATTTCATAAAATGGAAGGCTGCGGACAATGCCGGCAACGTGTTCGAGACGCAGCCGTACAGGATAACCGTGGACATCCCCGAAAACTACAGGCCGGTATTCATCGGAAGTGGATATCCGGAGATCATTTCATCTCCGACACCTCACCTGTGGTGGGACGATGCATTCGACGAGGACGGAGACAGCCTGTTCTACAGGGTCATGCTCCTCAAACATCCCACAAGGCTCCAGCTGACCGGATGGTTCGACCTTGGAAGGAGGAGTTATTTCGATGTACCCGACGATGAGGCATTGAACCCCAACTACTATATTCTGAGGGTCAACGTGACGGACAGGATCGGCGGATGGGACGTCATGGACCATGTTTTCCGTATAATAGATACGGGATCGTCCCCGCCGGAAAAGGTCCCGCAGTTCCCCATGTTCACCACCTCCGACCCCGATCAGGTCTTCAACTGGACCCGCACTCCGGACCACGGACCTACCACAAGATATTTTATCAGGATAGGAACCGAGGACCACGGTGGGGAAGTGCTCGAATGGAGGGATGTCGGTCCGGAAACGGAGCTCGACCTGGCCGAACTCGAACTTGGCATAGGCATCTATTCCGTCCAGATCATGGCCTTCGACGGAGGGAATTACTCCAGGGTCACCGCGGGTTATCTGAAGATCAACGACTACTCCCTGAAGACATACCATCCAGCGACCCATGAGGCATTCAAAGGGGACAGGGGCATCAAGATCACGAAACCGTTGGTCTGCCACATCGTCAACATGGCGACCTACGACGATAATGTCACGATCATTCTCCAGGGTGATCTTGTCGACGAGGACTGGGCGTATCTATCGGCCTCGGAAGGTCCCACATACAGACTGCATGTTAACACTTCGAAGGGATTGTCCATCGAGCGGCCTTTCGAGTTCAAGATCACCATTGCCGCTCCCGATACTGCCAGGAGAGGGGAGTTCAATCTAACCTACCATCTTGTATCGGAGGATGGAAAGCATATCATCTTCTCCGATCGGATCGTGATAACCCTCGAGGATGCTCCGGACGAAGGGGGCAGCGATAACTTCGCAGACGATATTTCCGATGTGATCACCGATATCCTACCGTTCCTGAAAGGACTCCCGGCAGGCCTCGTCATATTGATATTCCTTCTGATCTTCTTCCTCCTGGTCGGCGGTATCATATTCCTTGGTATATTCCTGGCAAAGAGGAAGCAGGAGAGGAAGAAGAAGGACCCGATGGCAGAAAGGAAGAGGATATACCGGGAGATCTACGGCAGGGACCCGACGGAGGAAGAGCTCCGGATGATGGAAGCCCAAACGAAGGGGGGGACATCCGTGGATGATTTCGTCAGAGAAGGGGAAGCCCCGTTGGACGAAACGGAGCATTTGCCCGCTGAAGGGACCGTTCCAGATGCTTCCGGACCCCCCGAAGGGGGAGGAGATGTTGATGAGCAGCAGGTTTCTCCTCTGCAGAGAGAGAACATCAGCTCGGGGGACAGGGGGGCAGATGAACTCCTGGACCGGCTCTTCGATTGAGGAGAGGTGTCGACAAAACGCTGAGCATCGCCGCTACAGCTCAAGTTCGGGAGGGGGTTGGTTCTTCCTGCCGACTATACGGCCAGAATCCTTTTCCCGGATGTAGACGCGCCTCCTCCCGTCCTCCTCCCTGACCAATTCGAGGTTCATTTTTGCCCATATCGCCACAACTATGAGCCCAACGACAATTGCTCCAAGAAAGAAAGGCCAAAGCGGAAACGATCCATCCTCGACGACCGGTGATCCGTCATCATCGTCATCTTCTCTGCCATCGTCAAGAATATTCTCTATGCTCACCGACATGACCGCTGTCTCTGTTCCGACGACGGCTCCGGAAAGGGAATTTGACAAAGTAAGGGTCAGTGTGTAGGAGTTCCTCTCACCGGCCACGGTGTCGGGACCGATGGTCAATAAGACCACGAACGATCGATCGGTCTGGACCTCCACATTGGTCCAGATGGTCTGCGAGAGCCTTGGGTCCCATCCGCTGTCGGTTATCTCGAGGTTCGCGGTCAGGCCGCCCACTGCATCCAGTGGGCCCGTGCTCGTCACGGTGAAAAAGCCGTCTATGTCGATCTCGGCGGTCTTGTTCTCTCTGAGCGTCAACGAGGTCTCCGCAGGTACGGATATATCTGCCTGCACCTCCTGGGGCATCCCTTCAACTCCGGAAAGGATGAGGACAAGTAATAGAGTTGCCAGGCAGAAGAGCTTCACCGGTCCAGAAAAGACGCTCATTGGTTCCCCTGTTACCGTATCCCCGATCCCCGGAATTAAAATTTTTGGATGCGGCCTTCGAACGATCGACCCTTTTCGGGCCGGGGCCGTGCTGTATCAGTTCATCATTCGACCGTGACGGATTTTGCCAGGTTGCGCGGTTTGTCTATCGGGCAGCCCCTGTGATCGGCGGTATAATAAGCAAGCAGCTGCAGAAGCACCGAGATCGGGATCGGAGAGAAGAGCGGGTCGACCCTGGGATAGTGAAGCACCCTGTCAGTGTATCTCCCGATCTCGACATCCCCGTCGGGCGCGATCGCCACGACCGGACTTCCGCGGGCAGAACACTCCCCGATGTTCCCGAGCATCTTTTCGTAGGTATGATCGCCCGCGACCAATGCGACGATGGGGGTCTTCTCGGTCAGAAGAGCAAGTGGGCCGTGTTTGAGCTCTCCTGCGGGATAACCTTCGCTGTGGATGTAGGAGATCTCCTTCATCTTCAGAGCTCCCTCGAGGGCTGCCGGGTAATTCACATACCTGCCGAGGAAGAAAGCGCTACTGGACCCGGAGAACCATTCCGCCATCTCTCTTATCGGGCCCGTGTTGTTGAGAATTCCCTCCACCGATCTGATAGTATGCCTCAAGTGCTCCTTGATGGAATTGAGGTCATCCCTCTTGATGTAGCCCATCCTGTATCCAAGATACGACGAGAACAGGTACATCATCATCAGCTGCGATGTGAAGGTCTTCGAGGCCGCAACACCTATCTCCGGACCCGAACGCATATAGAGCGTCAGGTCCGTTTCCCTGGTTATCGTGGACCCCACAACGTTCGTGATCGCCACGGTCTTGAGCCCCCGGGACCTGGCCTCCCTCGCGGCCATGATCGTGTCGAGGGTCTCCCCGGATTGGGTGATGAATATCATCAACGGGTCGTCGGAGGTAGCATCCGCGAACCTGTATTCCGAGGCCATCGATACGATCGTCGGCAGACCCGTGAACTTCTCGAACAGGTACCTGCCGACCATTCCGGCGTGGTAGGAGGTCCCGCATGCAACGATCCTGATGATTCTGGCCGTTGCAAGGTCCGCAGGTATACTGTTCTCGTCGGACCGCCATCCTGTCTGGGACTGGTGGAGAGACCTGGGCTGCTCGAATATCTCCTTGATCATGAAATGCTTGAAACCGCCCTTCTCGGCATCCTCGAGCGACCAATCGACCCTGGTCCATTCATGGGCTACGGTCCCGCCGGAGATCTTCTCGATATGGATGCCATCCGCAGCAACCTTCGCTATCTCCCCGTCTTCCATGAAAATGAACCTGTTGGTGTACCTCAGGAGCGCCGTGACGTCGGAGGCTATGAACCCCTCGTTCACCCCGGTGCCGAGGACAAGGGGACTCTTCTCCCTGGCGCATACCAGGATATCGGGATGGTCCCGGTGCAGGACCACGATCGCATAGGACCCCTTCAATCTTTTTACGACCTCCCTCACCGCCTCGAACAGGTTCCCGCCATTGTGACGGTACTCCTCGGATATCAGGTGAGGGATGACCTCCGTATCCGTCTGGGATAGGAATTCATGTCCTTTTCTGGCAAGCTCTCTTTTAAGGGCAAGGTGGTTATCGATTATCCCGTTATGAACAACGGCAACGTTTTGCTCCCCGTCCATATGCGGATGTGCGTTGACCTCGTTCGGGACCCCGTGTGTGGCCCACCTTGTATGTGAGATGCCTATCCTGGAAGACCCGGTCTTGATCCTTTTCTCCAGAGCTGAGATATATCCAGGGCTCTTGAGGACCCTGAGCCTGCCCTTTCCCCTGCCGGTTGACAGCGTTGCCAAACCGGATGAATCGTAACCTCTGTATTCCAGTCTTTTAAGTGCTTCTATCAGAACATCGGTCGCTTCCCTGTGGCCCACATAGCCGACGATCCCGCACATCGCTGCACCTCACACAACGTTCGTCCCATCGGGCAGGTTGTCCCTCAGAGCCTTCATCGGCCCCACCCTGCAGCCGTTCCCGAGGATCACTCCGGGGAAGAGTGAGACATGATGGGAGATCTCGCAGTCAGAACCAATTATGACACCCAGTGTTTTGGTAGCCGTGTACCTTTCCAACCGTATGGTATACTCACACTTCTCCGCACCGAGAAAATCCCCCAGTGTCGATCCCTGTGCCGCGATCGACTGGTGTATGGAAGAATGCGACCCGATGGTCACATCATCCATCACAATGGAGTCCTTCACGACCGAAAAGGGTCCGACCTTGCAGTTATCCCCTATTGAGACATTGGCACCGATGTAGGCCGATGGTCCCACTTCGGTATCCTTTCCTATGGATATCGGTCCGACGAGAACTGAATTCGCCCTTATCCGTGCTCCTTCACATATCCTTACAGGGCCCTTCATGACCACCCCTTCCTCCACCGTTCCCTTGAAGTCCCTGGAGGTCCTCGAGAGTGCGTATTCGTTGAGAGCCAGGAGATCCCACGGGTATACCGCATCCAGCCATCTGTCGGCCCTTTTTATGCGTATCTTCCTCTTTCGGGCCTCATCGGTGATGCAGGAGGTCAGGGTAAGCCTCTCACCCAGACCTCTCGCTTCGAGACTATCGAATATTTCTGTGTCCAGCATGTATGTGCCGGTATTTATGAGGGTGGACAGGGATGGGTCCTGATATTCCCACAACGCAAGTGTGAAGGATGAAGGTGTCCCGGAGGATATCAGGTCCTCGGTCAGTTTCTGACGCTCCCTTATCTGGACAAGCCTGTCACCCTTAACGTCAAGCGCCCCGTATTTGGATGAGTTGGAGGTCTCCGCGGCAAGAATTCCCCATTCACCATCCGGGGTTGTGAGGAGGTTCTTCAAAGCCCGGGGATCGACCAGTGAATCCCCTGGTGCAACCAGGAACCTTCCGTCGATCCTTCCACTTGCCTGGAAAAGAGCATGGGCCGTTCCGAGCTGGAACTTTTGCTCGACGTACTCGATGCTAAGGTCCAGGTCCTTTCCGTCACCGAACCTGTTCATAACCTTCTCTTTTTGATAACCGACGACGAGTATGATATCCCGGATATCTACCTCTCTCAATGCTTCAAGGACGTATTCCAGTATGGGACGGTTACCGACCGGAAGCATGCCTTTTCCCATGTTGCCGGTGAGTGGACGCAGTCTTCTGCCTTCACCGGCAGCCAGGACAACCGCTTTCATGTGAATACCTCGACCTGCTACAATTCCATGATTATACAAAGCTTTCTGCTATATGGAACGGAGGGTCATGATGGGAGATCTCAGAGAGTATCGTCGATTATCCTCGTTATCTCCTTCTCAAGCTCCTTGTGAACATCGTCCTGGAGATCGGCAGGGACCGTTCTCAAGCCCAGATGGACGCTTGACTTGGCTATCTTGATGACGGCGAGTGTCTGCCTCATCTTCGCTTTGTAGTATTCCTCCAGAGCCTCCTCGAGCTCTGCCTTTATCTCGGGATTCTCTTCCAACGCTTTCTGTATCCTCTCTTTTATTTCATCCTTGATCATATCCCTGACAACCTCAAGCAACAGGTCCTCGTCACCGAGAACCTCCTTGACCGATCCTGAGATCATTTTACCCAGATGGACCTCACCGGACATGGGTGATACCTCCGGAGGGAAAGAGCGAAGAGGGGACTTAAAACTATTGCATGGCCGCAACTTGAGAGCGGAGGATCTTCAGGACATCGCATCCTTCATATCGAGGACCAATAGCGTCCATTATCCTTCCCATCAAGGGTTTCTCCCTTCCCTGGCCGAACAACTTGACGAGCTCTTCGGAAACAGCCACCTCGTTTCTGATAACCTTGGTGGCCTCCTCCTTCGAAATGGGTGCAAGCTTCAGGTCATGGACCGCTGAGGACAGCTTGTCCCCGGTATCCGCAGCCCATTCCATTGCCAGAGTTGCACCTTTTCGTGTAAGCTTCCCCTGTCCAACCAGCTTGAGGAGCTCGATAAATTCTTCATCATCGAGCTCCAGGATGTCCGAGCCCGATCTCTTTGCGGCCCTCAGGTCCTCCATCAGGAACAATGCCGTAAACCTGGGAGGGGCTCCGGCCTCGACGGCCCGCCTGTAAACGTTCATCCACCTTGAAACGACAAGGCGGTGGGCTACTATCTTCGGGACGCCGTTCTTGACCATTTCCTCCTCGTCCTCCCACCACGGTCTCGGCACCTGGGCGTTGACACTTTCCACCATTTCACGGGTCACGGTGATCGGAGGTCTGTCGGTATCCGGATACATCCTGTCCGGTCCCGGCAGTATCCTCTCGAAGGTGGTGATGTCCGGTGTGATCACCTGCCTTGTTTCGTGTGGGACGCCGTAGAATGCTTCCTTGGACCTGATGTAGACCTCCTTCACCCCGGTGAGGGTGTCCTCCTTTGGCCCCCATACCATCACTACCGTATCCTGCTCATCTGCCGAAAGCCTCGATCTGACAGCCTCCATGTCCTCTTCGGTGATACCCCTCATTGGCACGTCATCGGAGGTGATCAGGTTCGGCATGCGGTCGAGGCATGCTATCACCCTGAGCCTCCCGCCCACCTCGTCGGCAAAGGTCTGGTCACCATGTGTGGGGTGGGAGAATATACCCTTGAACCCTGGTATGAGAACGGCCTTTATATCGATGTCATTCCCTGCTCCTACGACCCCCTGGTACCATTGATCGAACATCTCGATCCTGCGGCCTTCGAATATCTCCGTCACATCCTCGAACTTCATGGTCGAGAAACCGTCCGCATCCATGGTCTCGGGATTGAGCCCGCGCTCCAAAAGCTCATTGTTGATCTTGAGTAGATTGTACTGGCGGACGGCTTCCCCTGCCGTGATGGGTGGGATCAGTTCTATCCTGGGGACTCCCTTGATCTCGACCCTTCGTCCACCCTCGATGGAAACGTTCACGTCCTGCCTTGTTGACCCCGAGCCCCTTCTTACAAGTCCGGTGGACCTCATGACCCACCCCAGGACTTCTGCCATCTCGCCCGCTTCCGCGGGGGTCTCGGCATTCGGCTCGGTCACCACCTCGATCAGGGGAATGGACAGTCTATCCGTCCGGAATATAATCTCATGTCCGCGATCGCTGATCTCCCTGCAGGCGTCCTCCTCTATGGAGATCTGTCGTATCTCGATCTCCCTGCCATTCTTCCATGGCACGTGTCCTCCAAGGGATATTATGGCCGTCCTCTGGAAACCGGTCGGTATCGACCCGTCAAGATACTGTTTCCTGGACACATGGACCTCGTCAACGAGAGAGCATTCCATCGCCCTCGCGATGACCATGGATATCTCCAGGGCCCTCGGGTCCATCTCGAAAGGGGGAGTGTCATCTATCTCATAGGAACAGGTCGTATCGCGAAAGAACTGATAGGTGACGTTCTTTTTCGTTTTGAACTCCATCAGTGCCGTCCCGTCGTAGGTACCCATCTCGGAAAGTGTAGGCCTCATGTGCCTGACTATCTCGTAATGGGGTGGGTCGTTGCGGTATACGGGCGGACATCTGCAGAAGAGCTTTCTGTCGCTGAGAAGCTGCTGATGGATCTCAAGTCCGCACTTGAAACCCAGTGCCCTGAAGTCCACATCGTGCATGCTCACAAGCTCCGCCCCCATCAGGGGATGGACCCCGAAATTCAGGGAGCTATATATAATCGTGGTCAGACAGGCGAACCTTAAATGTTAAGATGGGCAGGATACCCATTATGCAGCACCATAGAAGGAAGCAGGGATGATCTGCCCGAACAGGTCATGATCC
>JAFGJI010000307.1 GCA_016929175.1 Thermoplasmatota archaeon
CCCTACATGTTCGACGGTGAGATCGAGTTTGCCGAAGATTCCTTTGCGGTCGTCGATCTGGATGACCATTTCGAGGACATAAACGGCGACGGTATCAATTACTACATCAATATCTCGGCAACCGATAACCTTGCAATATCATGGATCGACGAGCATACCCTCAATATCACCGCACCGGAGAACTGGAACGGAGTGGAAAATGTCCAGGTATGGTTCAATGACTCCAAGAATCCCGATGAGACGGACAACCTCACCATCACCGTAACAGCGGTGGAGGACCCCCTCATGGAGGCTGCGGACACGACCGTACTTGTCGATGAGCATCTTGCAATGGCAACTTTAGATGCCAGGGCGTTCTTCTACGACCCTGATGCTGATGTCACTGACAACCTTACCGTATCCCTTGGCTGGAATTGGGCCCTGAACGAGACAAACGTCTCCTACATGGAACCGGTCTGGACCCTGGAGGGGGAGAACTTCACGGTGATGATAAACAGCACCGACCAGACAAACTCCAATGCCATGCTCACCGCGGACCTCGAGGAGGGCAGATGGGATTTCCAGGTGTCGGCCTGGTTCGACGGTGAATTCGTCATGAACGGGACCGCATATATCGAGATCATCCCGGTGAACGATGTTCCGATACTCACTGATGATACGATCACGGCCTACAAGAACACACCGTTGACCGTGGACCTCTCGGAATATTTCGAGGATGCCGACGGCCCGGTTCTCAACCTGACGGTCAATACCACAGTAAGCGGCGCCCTTCTTGTTTATGATTGGGAGACCTACATGCTTTCCATCAACCCCGCAACGAACTGGACCGGTACGATAGATGTCGAGATCAACGCCACGGATGGAGAGGACTTCGCACTCTATACGATGACCATCGAGGTCATACTGATGTCCTACACCATCACCGGGATCCTCGAATTCGAGGATGTCGAGGATGTCGATGTAAACATGTCCATGGTCGTTCTGACCATCGGAGGGAACGAGGTCGACTTCAACCTGACGACCGGTGCCTTCTCCATAGTGCTCGAGGAGGGGACCTATGCGGTCGTTCTCGCCATTCCGGAAGAATACCTCTACGACGAGGATGCGGAAATGTCCGGCTACGAGATGCCGGAATTGAACGATATCGAGCTCACCAGCGACCTCACCTATGACATCGATGTCACGTACAAGGTCTACGAATCACCCATACCCACCGCGACCTGGGACAACATCGATCTCGGATCCAAGACCATAAAGGACCAAGATGGCAACATTGAGATCACGGTCGGGGTGACGAACGATACCTACACCGGATACGGCGATATTCCTCTCCAGTTAGTGATAAAGGGAAAGGATGACGAGATCTTCGCCTTCAACATGACCTGGAACCCCACGGAGAAGATGTATACCCTCGAACTCACCGAGGATGATCTTGAGGACGTTCCCGAGGGCAAGAGGGAATATTACTTCACCGATGGGACGAACTCGTCCACAACCTACGATTACGAGTTCAAGGAAAAGGACGAGAACGCCAACCTCATAACGGTGATAGTCTTGATCGTCCTCATCATACTGGTCCTCATCGCTCTGGTCTTCATCATGAGGAAGCCTTCAGAGGAAGAGTTCGATGAGGAGGAAGAGGAGAAGGAAGAGGAGGGCGAGCGGGCCTGCCCCTCCTGCGGCGAGACCGTCACCGACGAGGAAGCCGATGTGTGCCCTTACTGCGGTGAGAGCCTCGAAGAAGAGTGATCTTACACCATTGAAATGAGTTTAGGGGCCTGGACATCCGGGCCCCTTTTTTTTTATATATAAAATATGTTGGGGTTAGCGCATATCACTTTCCTATCGCAAGAAGGGGTTTGGCGCTTGGACCGGACAGAAAAGGCAAGAATAATGGAAGACCTCCGAAAAGAGGCTCCCGGGATAGCCCAAAAATGGATGGATGGAGCATTCCAGGGGTCAATTCAGGAGGGGGAGCGACAGAAGCTGCTTTCCAACTTGACCGAGCTTGTCGACAGGGTGGTCAGGATAATCTACGCCGGTCCCTTCGATCCTCAGAAAGCACGGGAGATCGGGTCATCCGCTTCAGCCCTAAGCTCAAGGGCTTCAGATTTCCTTGGGAGATCGCTGGATATCATTACCTTCGAACTCACCAGAAAGCTGCCACCCCACCTCCTCCATCCCCTCTTTCCGGATATCACGAGTTTCATGGCGAACTTCTCTGATGGTTATCATGAGGCGGTCCGGGCATCGATCCTGAAGGATCAGTCACGTGCCTGTGAGGCGATAATGAACGACCTCATGGAGGCGGACAAGATGCTCCGGGGGACGAACGAGCATCTGGAGGCCGTTGTGAAGGAGAGAACATCGCAATTGATGAGCCTTAACGAGAGCCTAAGGTCCGAGATCCGGACCCGCATGGAAACGGAGGAACGGCTCAGGAAGAGGGAGAACCTTCTGAGTGCGGCCTTCGATACGACCCTGATATGGATGGCTCTCCTGGACCCTGACGGGAGAATGCTGCTCCTCAACCAGCAGGCCGTTGATTTCACCGGTTTGGACAGGGACGAACTGACAGGAGGCATGTTCTGGGAAGCTTCGTGGTGGGAGAATGACCCCTCCCTGAAAGATAGGATAGAAGAGACCATTAAAAGAGCAAGGATGGGTGAATACCTGCACTTTGATGTTGAGCATTTCCTTCTCAGGGAGAGGACGCGAGATATCGAGCTATCCGTAAGACCTGTGAAGAACGAAAATGGAGAGGTCCTGTACATCATTGTCGAGGGCATCGATATAACATGGAGAAAGGACACAGAGAGAAAGCTCAAGACCGCAAGGGATGAGCTTCGGGAATTCTTGGAAAATACGAGCGATATACTGTTCTCGTATGATAGGGACGGATACATAACCTTCTTCTCCCGGCCGGTCCGGGATATCGGTCTTGATGTTGACAATATTATCGGCCAGAACGTAGACCAGCTTATCGATCGCCTTCATCCTCTCGACCAGGACATGGCAAGGGGGTCCTTAAGGAAGAGGATCGAGGAACTTGACGATACACCCCGCATCTACCGATATCTTGACCGTAAAAAAAGGGTCCGCTGGATAGAGGAAGAGGTCAGGATAGTATACGGCGAGGACGGAAAACCGGTCTCCATCAACGGTGTCCTGAGGGATATCACCACCAGAAAGGAGGTCGAGGAAGAGCTGATGAAGCTCAACGAGGTCATGAAGCTGATCAACAGGATCATGAGGCATGACATAAAGAACAGGCTGGCAGTTGTATACGGCCTCTTGGGACTTCTGATGGAAAGGGAGGCCTTCGACCCAGCGATCCTGAAATACACCATAACATCCGTGAAGAGGTCCATAGAACTTACACGGAGGATGGCGGAGCTGGAAACCCTGATATTCAAGAACAGGGATCGAAAGGAGTTCGAGCTGAAGGCACTTATCAGCGAGATAGCGGCGGAATATCCGTTGAGCACCAGGGTCCAGGGGGATTGCAGGATAGTCGCCGATGATGCTTTGTCCTCGGTGTTCGATAACCTGATATCGAACGCCGTGATCCACGGGAGAGCATCGAGCCTTGATGTCCGAATTTCATCGGATAACGGAAGGTGCATCGTTGACATCTCCGACAACGGCAGAGGCATACCTGATAATGTCAGGTGTCTGCTCTTCCACGAGGATCTCTCCTGGGGTGAGGAGAAGGGGTTCGGGCTCGGGTTATACATCGTAAGTAAGATACTCGAGCGTTACGGAGGGACGATCGAACCGGGAGAGAGCAGGGGAACGGGGGCAAGGTTCATTCTGGAGTTCCCTCTTTCGGAAGGAAAATGACCTATCCTGTCCTTTTCCTGATGAACCGCTCCATCCCGTCGAACGCTCTGGAAAGAACATCTTCCTGCGGAAGGATCACTATCCTGAAGTGCCCCGAACCGTATTCCTTTCCGAACCCCGAACCGAACACCGTCAGGACCTTTTCCTCATTCAGCAGGTCCAGGGAGAACTCCCTGTCGTTCTTCCACGGGCCTATTTCAAGGCAGTCTATCCTCGGGAACATGTAAAAAGCTCCCCCCGGAAGCTGGGTAGAGGCCCCTTCGATCTCGTTGAGCCTTTTATGTGCGAGGTCCCTCCTCTTCCTGAGCTTTTCCATGGTCTCCCTTATGTGGCGGCGGTCCCCGGTAAGGGCCTTGTAATAAGCGTACTCGCAGATGGAATTTGAGCACAGCCGCGCTCTTGACTGCCTCTCCACCCCTTCTCTGATCTCTTCCATGGCCCCATCCGGATCCCTTATGGCCATGTATCCTATCCTCCACCCGGGTGCCAGGTAGATCTTCGAGATCCCGTTCAGGGTCACAACTGGCAGATCGGGATTGACCTTTGCAGTGCATGGAGTTTCACCGTCGAACGTCATCAGGTTGTAGATCTCGTCCGATATCATGTACGAAGAGCCGTGTTCTGCAACGATATCACCTATCTGCTTGATGACATTTCCACCATAGAGCGCCCCGGTGGGATTGTTGGGATTGATCACCGCCACCGCTTTGGTCCGGGGTGACATCTTTGACCTGATGTCCTCGACATCCGGTATCCACCCCTTTTCCTCTATCGTCCTGTATGGAACGGGAACCGCCCCCATCATCTTCGCATACGTTATGTAAGGAGGGTAGGACGGCCCCGGGACCAGCACCTCGTCGCCCGGGACCAGTGTCGCATAGAAAAGTATCTGCAGAGCCTCTGTAACGCCGTTGGTGACCACGATGTCCCGTTTCTCGATGTTGTTGCCCCGGGACCTCTCGTCCGTCCTGATCGCACCCACGAGCTCGGGGATGCCGCTTGAGGGGGCATAACCGTTCATTCCCATCTCCATGGCCTCTTTCACGGCATCCTTGATGAACTGCGGGGTATCGAAATCGTACTTGTTCGGATCGCCTATGTTTATCTTAAGGATCCTGTGCCCCTTCGCTTCCAGTTCTGCCGCAGGCAATATGACATCCCGTATGGCATATTCTATCTCGAGAGAGAGCGGGTTCGCCTTGATGGGTTTCACATTGATCACCGGTAGGTGGAATGAATTAGCCCTATATCAATAGCAGGGTCCAGAAGACAGGACCGGAAATCCTTTAATAAAGGTACAGTATAGCACTGGCATTCCGGATGGCAGATAAAGGTGGTCAATTGGACGAATACGAGGAAACCATCGAGATGAAGGGTGAGATCTACCGGGGAGGCCCCGAGGAATACGTCAGAGTGAAGCTCCCCAACCGTAAGAAAAGGGAGATCTTCGGTGTCGTGGACCAGGCCCTGGGCGGTGGTCATCTCAAGGTATTCTGCCAGGACGGGAAGATGAGGCTCGGACGCATCCGGGGGAAACTGAAGAAAAGGATGTGGATGAGGGAAGGCGACCTTGTTATCATCTGTCCGTGGGATTTTCAGGACGACAAATGCGATGTTCTGTACAGGTATACGAGGATACAGGCCCAGAACCTTATCAGAAGGAACGTGGTCCCCAAGCATCTGGAGTCGCTTCTGGTATAGGAACATGGGAAGTTTATTCTAGGGCTTCCAACACTACCTTTTCGTGGCCAAGAAGGACGTCTACGACATCATCGACAACAAGTACGACAAGCACATCAAGCGAGAGCAGCTCATCGTGGACGCGGACAGGTTCAAGACCTACGACGAGGTCTTCGACCAGCAGAACCTCGACAACATATTCAGACTGATGAAGCGCAAGAAGATCAAGACCGTGGAGTGTCCGATATCGACGGGGAAGGAAGCGAACGTCTACCTTGCGAAGACCTTCGGAAAGGATGCCGCGGTGAAGATATTCAGAACGTCGACGTCGACCTTCGGGGCATTCCTGGAATACATCGAGGGAGATAGGAGGTTCCAGAGGATAGACCGCTCCCATCGGGGGCTCATATACACATGGGCCCGTAAGGAGTTCATGAACCTCGAGGCGATGCACGAGGAAGGTATCAGGGTCCCTGCCACGCAGTCGCTTTTCAGGAACATCCTTGTGATGGATTACATAGGATACGAGGGGAAGCCGGCCCCGCAGCTCAGGGTACTGGATGCGGAGCAGGAAGAGTGGGAGGAGATGTGGGGGGTGGTTCTCGATACGGTGGAGAAGCTTTTCCTTGAATGCGAGCTTGTCCATGCCGATCTCTCGGAATACAATATTCTCTATGACGGGGCCCCTGTGTTCATCGATGTGGGGCAGAGCCTTGACCTGAGCCATCCCCGGGCCCTTGAAATGCTCGATCGCGATCTCCGGATCATTTCTACGTTCTTCGAGAAGAAGGGGATAAAGGAAGCCAAGAAGGAGGCGGAGTCTCTCAAATTGGAACTCCTGGCGACCCTTGAAGAGGATGATGATGAGTAGGTTCTTTCTTTTTTAAAATAAAGGTAAGCGGTCCCTAACATCTTTCCACTATGCCAGGGATGGATCTAAAGCACTTTTGTTTCCGACCTGTGATGCAAAGTGGGATATCGGATCGAGTTTTTTTACGATATTATCAAAATAACCCCTTGAGCGTTTAAGTAAAGTATGAGAAAATGATTTCCCATTTGCCTCTTCCGGGGGATTCGGTTTTGTTTTAGTCATCCAAGTTTTCTCAAGCAAGTCCAATATAATTCTTTAAATCCTTTAAGAGTATAATCTTGATTTTTATCTTGTGCA
>JAFGJI010000308.1 GCA_016929175.1 Thermoplasmatota archaeon
AACTGGACCTGGACCTTCACCGATGGAGGTCAGATCACTCTGCAGGGCTCCGGTCCGAGCTACCTTTTCGATGAACCCGGTGTTTTCACCGTGACATTGAACGTCACCGATGCCGCCGGGAACTGGCATAAGGATACTATGACGGTCACGGTGATCGATATCACGGACCCGGTAGCGAACGCGGGGGAGGACCTCACCGTTCCTGTCGGGACCGCGGTGACATTCGACGGATCGCTCTCCACGGACAACACAGCGATCACGGGCTATGTGTGGACCTTCTCCTACGACGGCGAGGAACGCACCCTTTCGGGGGTGGAGGCAACATTCACCTTTATGAAGGGCGGAGCATACGAGGTCCTCCTCACGGTATCGGACGGGAGCGGGAACACCGGTGAGGACACCGTAACGATAACGGTCATCGATACCGGCAGGGTGACCGGGACCGTTCTGGACGGTGACGGGAAACCCGTGGAGGGGGCCCATGTGGAGATCACTGCCTCCGACGGGGAGGTGTACGCTACGACGACAGGAGCTGACGGTTCCTTCTCCCTGGAGATTCCCAACGGTCCGTTCTCGTGGAAGGTCTCCAAGGACGGTTACGTGACCGTTGCGGGTACGGGAACCGTTGCCGCCATGGGAGATGAGGGCCTGGACCTTTCCGGGGAGCCTCTGGTGAGGCAGAAGCAGGGTTCGGAAGATGATAACATCCTTCTGTATCTCGTGATAGCCGCCGTGATCGTTCTGATGGCCGGTCTCTTCCTCTACCTGCTGACGAGAAGGAAAGGGACCGGCGGCCTGGAGGAAGAGTAGCGGGAGCTTTTAAGGATATCAAGGTCCATTCTCCGCTGAAATGGCGTGCAGGTTCCGGTATCTGAAGTAATCGATATGTCCCTCATCCTCCAGGGCCCCTGATCTCCTTTCTCTTGCTGATGAATTTGTAAGATCCCAGAAAAAATATCGGAAAGCTTGCAATGATGAAGAATATTCCAAGGATCCTGACGGCAAGGTTCCCCTCGAAGAAGTTGATCAACCCGACACCCCCTATCAACAATGTCAGTGTGGTCCGAACATACGCCAGGAACGTTCTCTCATTTGACAGCATCGTCCGCTCCAGTGCAAGATGGTCCCTGAGGATCAATTTCTCACAGGAAGATCTCGAATAACCGCTCTTGTTTGGCATCCGGGCTATATCGTCTATCGGGTATAAACCATGTTCATCTCCCGAATTTCAAGATGTATTCTTAGACCTCGAAAAGATGATAGGAAAGATTAAACGAAAAGGGAGTTTGTCTCCCATAAGTTGTTCCAAACGCGTTCAAAACGGCACATTATTTATCTCCAGGGACCATTACTCATAGAGAGTGCATAAATGATATCCTGGATAACCACCGTCGGCCCTTCGCCCTTCGCTGTCATAAACACACTCTGGGCCGCTGCCGACAAGGATGAGTGGGTCCCCGACCGGATACATCTGGTCTATGACGATCTCACCAAGGGGTCCCTTCCGGGGATATCCTGCGTCATGGAGAGGATCGTCCTCGAATACGGCGGAAGCAAACCCGAGATATTCTGCAGGTCGATCAACGAGGATGACCTTGGATCCGTTTTCAGGACCTATTCGGATATCATCGAAAAGGAAAGAGAGCTCGAGAACCGCATCGCGATCGACATCACCCCCGGCAGGAAGTACATGTCGGCCTTCTCCCTCTACGCGGGTCTGAAGGGCGGCGGCATAGACCGGATCTACTATATCCATATCAGGGGAAGGAAGTACATGAACATCCCCTATCCTCTGATCCCGGCCCCCTACTGCGATATAGAGGACCTCGTATCCATAGGGGGTATGGACCAATGATCGTTGCGAAGGACCTCCTGATCCCGATGTTCAACCGTGAGATCTTCAAAGGGACCGAACGCTTCGATGTGTACGAAGGATGGAGGGGCGATATTCCACTTTTCAGCGGACACTATTCCGAATGTCGGATGAGGGTGGATTCCATCGGCAAGAACGATTACAGGTCCCTCATGCCGGAAGCCCAGGAGATACCGGGCTATCTCGACCTGAACCAGAAGGTGATCCAGGCAAGCGGGATGATCGATCCCTCCATGTTGAGCGGGTACAGGGAGCGTTTCGGGAAGATAGTGGACGATGACGAGCCGTTCCGAAGGAACGTCAGGTTCTACTATGACACCAATTCCCTCATGAACAACTACTTCTTCCTCTTCAGGGAATACATCCCGGATTTCACAAGGAAAGCCTTCCACAACACCTCTCTCGGTGTGGTTTCGGAGCTCGAGGATATCTTCGACAGGAAATTGAAGGGGCATTTCTTCCCCGACCACTTCAGGGAGGTCTACGGAAGGGATGACGAGATATTCCATTCACAGCCGAATCTTTACGGCAGGTCCGCAAGGCTCGCATATTCCGAGATCGAATATCTCAAGAAAAAGCTCAGGGTGAACATACTAACAGATGACGGGGTGGGGGACCGGAACATCCTCGGCTCCTTCGCACGCGACAGCCAGAAATTCAATCTCGATGGTGTACTCGTGACAAATGATCATATCATGGCAGAGAGGGCCGGGATGAGGATGGGATCGTGGCTTGTTCGTTTCGATCTCTCGAACGTCAAGGGATTGAGAACAAGGCTCGAGTATTTCATAGAGGCCGTCTACAGAGCAGCGATAATTTACGGCAGGGTCAGGGTCAACGACGATATGATCGTGAGCGGTCTGTGGTCCAGGAAGAGGCAGGAGGACTGGAACAGCGGACATATCATGGTCGAAGGATGCAGCGAGGGCGATATTGAGAGGACCCTGAACATCATGGCAAAGGTGCCGGAGGACTTCTACGGCAAGAGCTATTACTCCTGATGGTTGTCTTTTAACATCCGCTGAATTCCGGGATCAGAGAGACGCTCCATCATCCCGTCCATCAATGCTTTTTTTCAGCAAGGGCCCGGAAAAGCAGTGATAGCTATACCCGAGTTCCATGGACCGGGTTATACGATCGGACCACGGGGGCCCCTCTCCGCGGGTTGCTATACAACGTCATCATTATGAAATTATTAAATAGTGAAAAAAACCTTGAATACGAAAAAGAGCTGATATCGATGCTGGACCGTATCAGAGTGAAGAACTTCAAGGCACATGTCGATACCGAGATCGACCTCAAGCCCATCACGATCTTCATAGGTCCGAACAACAGCGGAAAGTCAACATTGTTCCAGCTGATACTTCTTTTTAAACAATGTTTGAACAGAAATGTTCAATCTCTTAACCTATATCCATATGGCTTTGATCGATACGCGGATAAAACACAGGAAAATTTTCATGGAATAAACTTTCAAGAAGATATTCTGATCGATCTTGGTGATGATAGATTGGGACTGCTTAATGATATCCTTAAACCGTTAATGATAGAGATGGAAGGCCATTCAAGATTGAAGGAAGAGAAGATAAGAAAAATAGGTAACGAATTTGGAAAGGTCAAACTATCATTGGTCCTTGATGATGAATTTACGTTGACCGGTGCCAAATA
>JAFGJI010000309.1 GCA_016929175.1 Thermoplasmatota archaeon
GGGACTGATGCCTGAGCTTCCCGAAGATGCCCCTTGCCTTCTCGACCTCGAAGTATACCGAGCCGTTGACCACATAGGCGTATCCCTTGTCGATCAAACCCTTGACCACGGTTATCATATCGGGTATTGTTTCCGAAGCCTTCGGGTGGATGGTGGCCTTTCTTACATTGAGCCTGCCCATATCGTCGAAGTATTCCTGAACATACTTTTCGGACAGGACCAGCGGAGGGACCTCCTTCTCGGTTGCCCGGGCAATTATCTTGTCGTCAACATCGGTGAAGTTCTGGATGTAGGTAACGCTGTAGCCCTTGTATTCAAGATACCGTCTGATGGTATCGAAGGCAACGTAGGTCCTCGCATGACCGACATGGCAGTCGTCGTATACCGTAGGACCGCAGACGTACATACAGACCCTGCCGTCCTCCACCGGTTCGAATTCCTGTTTGCTCCTGGTCTCGGTATTGTAGACAACCAGTGTCATGCGTGATCTCCTCTACCCCTATGGGGACCGCAATATTTACCTTTCACCCGGACGATGCTTCGTTCCACATGGTTATTAAAAGGCCAAAGAGGAGCGGGATCACTTCATGTGGGGAACGTCACTTTCGGGGTTTCTTCCTTCTGTCCCTGGGCGATGGCGCGCTTCCCCTCACATTCTTCTTATGTTTCCCTTCGGCCTTTCCCCTGACCTTGAAGTCCCGGGAGCCTTTGGGACGATCACGGGGCCGCCCGCCTCCATCTCTTCCATATGCCGGGCGCTGGGCCTCAGGTCTCTCTCTTCTTTCCTTTCTGATCAGAGGTTTCGGCCTTTCGTCGAGAAATACCTTCTTCCCACCCATCCTGAACATCTGGACCTCGTCTTTTGCCATTGGGGACACCATGATATAGGGCCGGCTTACCGGACCTGTTACCCTTATCACTTTGCCAATGGGAATACCCCGGTTGTCACAGACGACCTGCCCGATAGCGGGCGTGATCTCCGATCTGACGACGATGGACCCCTTCGGGGAGAAATTCACGATCGTGCCCAACGGTCTCAAGAGCGAACCCCTTCGATGCCCATGGCAGGGTTGATATGTAAGTATTTCGGAGGGATGCGAAGGGCTTAAACTGAATGATAAAGATACACGCCTGCAGTGATCAAGGGCCGATAAGGAGGACATGAATGGAGATGGACTACTATCAGCTGCTCGGTGTTGGTGCCAATTCCACAGGCAAGGAGATAAGACTTGCATACAGGAGGATGGCAGAGGTATATCATCCCGACAAGCTCAGGCATCTCCCCCCTTCCGTCAGGAAGGAAGGCGAGGAGATCATGCGGCTCCTGAACGAGGCGAAATCCGTACTGCTCGATCCGGAGAACAGGCGTCTATACGATCTGAGAATGGGATCCTCGAGGTCAAGAGAGGACGCGATCATTGTTCAGGAATACGACCATGCCGTTTCAATGGAGCCTGAATCCTACATCGCCCTGGAGAACCAGGAAGTCGCCTCGATGATGAAGCGGGTCCTAAGGGGGTTGAAGGAGGTCTTCAGCCGTGACAAGGAGTTCCAGAACAAGATCGCCCTGGCCGAGGAGATCGTCGAGGCCGAGGTCCTCGAGGAGCGTTCCTTCAGGATAAGGACCGTGGACAGAGGGCACGAGTTCGAGATGTTCATCGAGGATGATGACGAGAGCCCCATCAAGGCCCGGGAGATCGAGGAGACACCCGCCGATATCGAGATGACACTGGAGTTCAAGAAGGTTCCCGGGAAAGGCTCCGGGAAGGGGTCCGAACCTCCACGGAAGGGAAAGAAGAAGGGGTTCCGGATAGTTGCAATGGAAGGGGATTATGGAAAGATGGTGGGAACTGAGGATGTGGAATGGGAGGAATGACAATGGACGAGGTTTCCCTGCTGAGAGACAGGGAGCGCAGTCTCCTGGTCGGTATCTGCACATCGGATTTCTCATCCCTTCACGACATTGTGGGTATATTGAAGGATAGGCACATCCCGCATACTGTCCTCGAACCGGGTTCACTCTGGGAGACCGGTATGGACTGCCTGCTACTGGAGAAGGGCGTAAAACCCCCTGCCTTCACCATGAAATGCCCCGCGACAGTACCCATCTCCTCAGACCCTTTGATTACCGTGGACAGGGGGGTTGCCGCCTCGTTCGGGAGGGATGCTCCAAAAGAGCTTGTTGCGGGGGTGGACCCGGGGAAGAGGCCGGGTGTTGCATTCATCGCGGACGGCATTCTGATATCCGCTTTGCGGGCGGCGGGTCCTTCAAGTCTGTTGAAGATCATCGTCCGTGCAAGGAAGGCGTACCGCCCCCGCGAGATCATGGTAAGGGTGGGGGACGGGGACCCGGACAAGGGGAACTCCATCATCACGGAGCTCAGGATGGCAGGGTTCAGTGTCGAGATCGTTGATGAGGAAAAAACCACCCGGACCAGGAGGTACAGGGACGAGAATGCCGCCGTGCTGATAGCAAGGACCCGCGGGAACCCGGCATGAAGAGGCGGAGGGTCCTTTGATCCACTGATTAAACTTATATCGAACCAGTCTCATGAACTGTGGAATTTCCATGAGGGGCTCCCCGTGACGAAAAAGGTGGATCTCAAGGTCGAACCCACGCTAAAGAACGACGTTGGATACATGAGGGCGAGGCTGTCGACCAAAGCGAGGGAGGAACTTGAGGTCTCCCCGGGTGACATCGTATCTCTGAAAGGAAAGCGCGAGACCGCTGCCGTTGTATGGAGGGCCCCGGTCCAGGACGAGAACAAGGATATCATCCGGATCGATGGGATCACCCGAAAGAACGCCGAGATCTCGATCGGGGAGAAGATCGCCATTAAGAAGGTGGACCCGAAACCTGCCGAGAAGGTGAACATCTCCCCCGCGATAAGGGACGTTCCCAACCTTCAGTTCGCCAACGGCATAGACAACTTCATCAAGAAATCCCTGCTGAAACGCCCGGTCTCCGCAGGGGACACCCTGATCATCCAGGGGATCGCCCTGATGGGGAACCAATTACCATTCGTCGTATCGAGTACGAAGCCCAAGGGAATAGTCCAGATAACCGCCGATACAATCATAAAGATATCAAAGGAGGCGATACAGGAGGATATCGTGTCCAGGGTCGCATACGAGGATATCGGCGGCCTCAAGGACGAGCTGAAGCGCGTAAGGGAGATCATCGAGCTTCCCATGAAGCATCCCGAACTGTTCGACAGGCTCGGGATCGAACCTCCGAAGGGAGTGCTCCTGCACGGGCCACCCGGAACGGGAAAGACCCTTATAGCCAAGGCCGTGGCCACCGAATCCGGGGCTTCATTCTTCTCGATCCAGGGACCCGAGATCATGAACAAGTACTACGGTCAGACCGAGGAGAACCTCAGAAAGAAGTTCCAGGAGGCGGGGGAGCACCTTCCAGCCATCATATTCATCGACGAGATAGACTCCATAGCTCCCAAAAGGGACGACGTAAAGGGTGAGGTCGAGAGACGGGTCGTCGCCCAGCTCCTCACTCTCATGGACGGTCTGGAGGAGAAAGGCAGGCTGATCGTGATCGCCGCCACGAACAGGATCGAGCACATCGACCCGGCGCTCAGAAGGCCGGGGAGGTTCGACAGAGAGATAGAGATGGGCGTGCCCGACCGCCCCTCGAGGGTGGAGATCCTGCAGGTCCATACCCGGAACATGCCACTTTCGAACGATGTCGACCTGGATGAGCTGTCCGACCTGACCCATGGTTTCGTTGGGGCAGACCTTGCAGCACTGTCAAGGGAGGGCGCGATGAAGGCGCTCCGGAGATACCTCCCCGACATCGACCTTGAAAAGCCCATACCTCCGGACATCCTCGAAGTGATCGAGGTCAGGATGGAGGACTTCAAGGAAGCCCTGAAGGAGATAGAACCTTCGGCCATGAGGGAGGTCCTCGTGGAGGTTCCGAGGGTTCGATGGGAGCAGATCGGAGGTCTCAACGATGTAAAGCAGAAGCTCATAGAGACCGTCGAATGGCCCCTTACCGATCCCGATGCTTTCAGGAGAATGGGCATAAAACCCCCGAAGGGAGTACTGCTTTTCGGGCCGCCGGGGACGGGGAAGACCCTTCTGGCCAAGGCCGTGGCCACGGAGACAAGGGCTAACTTCATTTCCATCAAGGGCCCCGAGGTGCTTTCCAAATGGGTGGGGGAATCCGAGAAGGCCGTGAGGGAGATATTCAAGAGGGCAAAGCAGGTAGCCCCCTGCATAGTGTTCCTTGACGAGATCGATGCGCTGGCTCCGCGGAGGTCCTCCACTGCCGACAACCACGTTTCCGAACGGCTCGTCAACCAGCTCCTCACATCAATGGACGGCATAGAGGATACCGAAGGCGTGATAGTCCTTGGAGCGACCAACCGCCCGGATATACTGGACCAGGCAATGCTGAGGAGCGGTCGTTTCGATAGGTTGATACTGGTGGGCATCCCCGATGAGGAAGAACGGCTCTCGATATTCAGGGTCCATACAGGGAACATGCCGCTTGCGGTGGATGTCGATCTCTTGGTCATGGCCGGGGAAACCGAAGGATATACCGGGGCGGACATCGAAGGCATCTGCCGCGAAGCAGGCATAATAGCCCTTCGCAGGAACATCAAAGCGGATTTGGTCACCCTCTCCGATCTCAGGGCTGCGATGAAAGAAGCCAGACCGTCCGTAACGAAGGAGACAATGGAAGCTTACAGGAGCATAACGGAAGCATGGAAGGGCGGAATAAATAAGAAGGA
>JAFGJI010000041.1 GCA_016929175.1 Thermoplasmatota archaeon
GTGAATGGAGGAGAAGCTCGTACCTTGCTCCTCCCAGAATGAAGGTATCGCCCTTGATGAAGCTCATATTCACCACATAACCAGTGTCGCCTCCGGGGTCCGTGAACAGCCTGTCCACGAGATATCGGTGACCGGTGAAGTTGACCTTCCCCCCGGCCCTCCCGAAAAGATGATCGGTGATATTCTGTGCATTGGTCCCATCATCCGCAATTATGACATGACCGCCCCTGTCAAGATAGTTGCCGATGTTCACGCAATCGGTGGAGCTCACCCTGACCTCGAGGCCTATCATGAGATAAACGGAGTTCTTCGGATCGGTGATCTCCTCGAGACCTTCCGGTCCTTCCATTTCATAGTAATTGAAGTGATCTATCTCCGAAATGGACCTCTTGAACCCATCCAGGTCCCTCCAGGGGCCTTCCCTCCGAAACTCGTCCCCGTCATCCGGGGTATCCCTCGGATACAACAGGACAGCCATGAGGATCAACACGACGGCGATGATCACAAGACCCCCCAGAAGAGCCCTCTGCCTCGACCTTGTATTGTTCGACACGCTCTTTCATTCTTGCAACATTATTTCTATCTTTTGGGGACTTGTGCCCGTACCTGAGGAAATGAATTATAATCGGAGCCGATATCATTCCCCGGTGAGAGAACGAAGATATGCATGATCTCAGCGGAATACCCACCGAAATGGGGGGGGGTCGGCATTGTCGCCTACTACCTGTCCACCTGGATGGCAAAGAGGGGGCACGAGGTCCATGTCGTCACCAGGAAGCAGAGCATCGGCTACCAATCCTCCCACGAGAATATCGTCATCCATCCGGTGAAATGGCTCAGGGCCCCCATGCTCTTCACGACATCCTTTGGCAGGAATGCTGTCAGGTGGATAATTGACTCAAAAATCGAGTTCGATATCGTGCATGTCCAATCGAACATGGCTCTGCTGCCGGAAAGATGCTATGATGAGCTCCATTTTCCCCTGGTCTCGACCATGCTCGGTACGTGGCGGGGAGAACGGTCCACGATAAGCATGAGGAACCTCACTCCGTCCATCGCGGCGGCGAACGACCTTGCTATCATGTATCTGGGTCCATTCTTTGATAAGTACGAGGACCTGGCCATGGAGAGGTCGAACGGTGTCATCACCATCTCGCTTTCCGAATGCAGGGCTTTGAAGGAAAGAGGGGTAAAGAACCGCTACGATAGAAGGATCCACCTCCCTGTCGGGGTCGACGTGGAGGAGTTCCATCCCCGGAACAGGGACCCGGAACTGAAGAGGATGTACGGGATACCAGCGGGAAATAAGCTGATATCATCCGTCGGCAGGTTCGCAGCGAGGAAGGGGATACGGGAGGTCCTGGACGCCTTCAGGTTGATGTACAACGAGAGGAAGGACATCACACTGTTCCTTGCTGGATGGGGTCCGCTGGAGAGAGAGGTGAGGTCGAAACTGAGGAAATGGTCCATGGAGGACGCCGTGAAGCTGGTCATATCGCCTTCTCATAAGGAGATGCAGGCGATCGTGGCAACTGCCGACCTTGCCATGTTCCATTCCTACTGGGAGGGATACGGGCTCACCTTCGGAGAGGCTCTGGCTTCGGGAACGCCGTGTGTTCTGACAGATGTCGGGGGCGCGCCGGAGATGGTCGTGGAGGGAACCGGAAAGCTGGTCAAGGTCGGAGATGTCAAAGGTCAGGCAAGGGCTGCCCTGGAACTTCTTGAGATAGAGGATCTCCGGGAATGGGGCATGAAGGGGAGAGACCACATAGTGAATTACTGCTCCTGGGAGGACATATCAGCAAAGACGGAGGAATTCTACAGATGGGTCATTGAGGACCCCCGGAACAATGGGGGGTGGAGGGAGGATTTCGAGAAATGCCCCTGAAAGGTGATCGATTGCCAGGCAAGAACAGGACGGGGGCCTACCATGAGGAGACGACAAAGAAGGTTATGCTCCTCCTTGGCACTTCTCCCTACGGGCTCACCCACCAAGAGGCCGCTGAACGTTGGAAAAGGGACGGTCCGAACGAGATCCCCAGGATAAGGAAGTCCTTTCTCGGTAAGGTGGCCCCTCAGATCTTCGATTTCGTGATATTGCTCCTCATCGGCATCGCGGCCGTGCTTGCCCTTCTTGCATGGATATTCCCCGAGAACGGATCGACCTCCTTCGAGACATCCATCGCCATCGTGGGGGTCATCCTTCTCAGCTGGGTCCTGATAGTGTTCCAGTTGTACTCCGCAGAGCGCTCCCTGGAAGCCTTGAGGAAGATAGGCGCGGCCAGGGCGAAGGTAAAGAGAGGTGGGAAATGGACGGAGGTCCCGGCCAGGGAGCTTGTCACGGGAGATATCGTGATGCTCGGGGAGGGCGACAGGGTGCAGGCCGACGTGAGGATCATAAGTGGGGAGCGCCTTACCATCGACGAGTCATCGCTCACCGGGGAATCCGCAGGGGTGGAGAAGGACACGACTCCCGTGGAACTGGAGAACCCTTCCCTTCACGAGCTTTCGAACATGGCCTTCATGTCGACCATCGTAACAAGGGGTGCGGGGGAGGGTGTTGTTACGGGTGTCGGGCTGAACACCGAACTGGGAAAGATCGCCAGGAGCATACAGGAAGCCCCGGAGCCGGAGATACCACTCCAGAAGAAAATGAGCCAGCTTGCCAGAACCCTCTCCCTGGTCATGCTATCGCTGATATTCATCCTCACGATCATCCAGATGGTCAGGCTCCGCATACTCGGGGATCTCGACTGGGATTCTGCCATGGAGCAGATGGTGAACGGTATCATACTCGGAGTGGTTGCTGTCCCGTGGTCCTTCCCCATCATCACAACGACGGTCATGGCAAGGGGAATGATGTACCTCGTGAAGGAGAACGCCATCGTCCGAAGGGTGGCGTCCATCGAGGGTCTCGGAAGGGTCTGCGTGATCTGTTCCGACAAGACCGGTACCATGACCCAGAATGCCATGACGGTCAAGACGGTCTTCATGGGTGGGAGGTTCTACAGCGTTACGGGATCAGGATATTCTCCGGATGGCTGGATGGAACTGGAGAACAGGAAGGTTCAGGTGAAAAGGGATACGTATCTCCGGAAGCTGATAGAAGCGGGCTTTATCAACAACGATGCCAGGGTGGTGAAGGATGATGAAGGCTGGAGGGTGTTGGGGGACCCGACCGAGGGAGCCTTGATAACCCTTGGGATGAAGGCAGGGCTCGATGAAGGGATCAGGAATGGTAAGGTCCTCAGGGATATCCCGTTCGATTCATCTCGGAAGATGATGACAAGGGTGGTGGAGACAGAGGAGGGAGCGATCGCTTTCTGCAAGGGCGGTTTCGAGGTCGTTGCGGCCAGATGCGACAGGGTCGTTTTCGGTGATGAGGTCGTATATTTCGATGAGCTGCTCCGCGAATACATGGCAAAGGCCAATGCCCTGGTGAACAGCAAGGCTCAGAGAACGCTTGCAATGACCTATCGCGAGATCGAAAAAAGCGAGGCCTCCGTACTGGAGGATGAAGGGATCGAGAGCAACATGGTGTTCCTTGGATTCGTTGGAATGATCGACCCTCCCAAGAGAGGTGTGCGTGAGGCGGTCAGCAAGTGCCACGAGGCCGGGATAAGGGTGGTCATGATCACGGGGGACAGCAAGGGGACAGCCACCGCCATAGCCTCGGACCTTGGGGTTCTCAGAAAGGGAGAGATCGTTGTCGAGGGAAGCGAACTCCCCGTCCCCCAAGAGAAGCTGAGGAAAGTCAGTGTGTTCTGCAGGGTCTCCCCCGGTCAGAAGGTCGATATCGTCAACGCATACCGACAGAGCGGCGAGATAATCGCCATGACCGGTGACGGAATGAACGATGCTGCCGCATTGAAGAACGCCGATGTCGGGGTAGCAATGGGGATAAGCGGTGTGGATGTTACCAAGGAGGCCTCCCAGATAGTGCTCTCGGATGATAATTTTGCAACACTGGTGACCGCTGTTCACAGGGGAAGGCAGATATTCGACAACATAAGAAAGAGCATCACATACCAGATCTACACGAACCTCTCGGAGCTCTCGCTGATGTTCCTGGGGTCGCTGTTGTTCCTGGACCAGATGATGAGCGACAAACATCTTCTCTTTCTATATTTCTCCACCCATCTGTTTCCGGTTGCCGCCCTTGTGCTGGACAGAACGACCCCGGGGGTGATGAAGGAGCCACCAAGGGATGCAAGAGAGGGGATAGTATCGAGGAAGGTCTTCGGGGAGTTGCTGGTAATGATCTTCACCATGACTGTGATATCCCTCCTCATGTTCCTGGTCCTGGACAGGGATCGGGTCGATATCGGGATAGAGGGGGATCCTCTGCTCACGATCCAGACCATGGTCCTCACCTTCGTGGTCTGGGCCGAATGCTTCAACCTCTTCAACAGCCTTTCCATGAAGGATTCCCTTATAAAACAGCTGAGGGAGAAGAGCATGGTGCTCCCCGTGCTCATGACCCTGATCCCCGTTACGGCGCTGACGTTCTTGATGTATTTCGGCGATATGGGTGAGGGCATTGACCTGGTGAAACTGACACCGCTTCAGTACGGGCTCTCCGTTGTGCTGGGTTTCGTCATCATACCTGCCGTCGAGGCTTACAAGATCTATGTCAGGTGGGCGGCGGGCAGAGAGACGAGGTTCTCGAGGTTCTTCCAGAGCGGTATAGATGCTTCGATATCCGGTTTCCAGAGGCTGAACGACATGCCCTCTTATTTCCAGAGAGAGCTCGGATCGCTTGCCCCCAGGGGGAGGTTCGGGTTCGA
>JAFGJI010000310.1 GCA_016929175.1 Thermoplasmatota archaeon
AGTGGAGGTGACCGGGGACGAGGGAATGACCCTCTACTTCGTTGTCGAGGACGAGGACGGAAACAGGATATCGTACCCGCTCACTTACAGCAACGGGAAGTACACAGCCGAGGTCCCGAAGGATGATGCTGAGAAAGGTTACGACTACTGGATCTCCGATACGGAGAACGGGGACCAGATGGAGGATGCCTGGAGCGGCTCCCTGCCTTCACTCAAAGAAGGGGGAGATGATGAGTTCCCGCTCTGGATAATCATCCTGATCCTCGTGGCAGTGGTACTGCTTGCTTTGGCGATCCTTCTTGTAGTGAGCTCGAGGAGACCTCATGGAGACCTGGAAGAGGAATAGACAAAACTACTCATACCTTCGGGGCCAGACCGGTCCCGAATATCACCCTGTTGAAGAACAGCAACCACAGTACCGGGGCGATGAACGCCGCCAGAGCGGGGAGGATGCCTACTGCGGGGATAATGACGATCAGGCTTATGCCGAAGGATGAAAGCTCGTGGAGCGAAAAGGTCCGAAGCATTCCCTTCCTCTCCACCTCCCTTCCGCTCCGGAGAAAGGTAAGGGCGTGGGTGAACAGACCCGCTCCCAGGATGGATACGACAACAACCACCCAGGCCCCCCAGCCTGCCTCTTCGGCGATGAACAGGGAAAATACCGCCGAACCGATAACGAAAGAAGCCCTGAGAAGAACGGCCCATGAAAAGAAGACTGGCGATACCACGAGCTTTCCCCGATCGATCCTGCAGCCGGTGACGACGGCAAGGGTCCGTGAACCCGAACCCGCATCGTTCTCGACATCCTTCAGACCGCCTTCTACGGAATTGTTGAAGAGTATGTGGACCGAGGACAGGACGGCCACGGCGATCACTCCGAGGCTGCCCGGGTCCCACCCCCCGGACCCGGCGGCGGAGGCCAGCACCAACAGTCCCATCCAGATCGAGACGAAGATATCCGAAAGCGGGAACTTCTTTCCCCACAGATCGTAGATCGTCCCGCTGAGGGTCGAAAGGGACAGGAGTATCAGGACCGCGAACACGTCGCCTCCATCCAAAAGGGCCCCTGCGGAGAAGAGAACAAAGGAGAGGGCAAGTGCGATGAAGGATGCCATCACACCTCCGCTCCGGGAGATCCTCCCGCTGACCAGCGGCTTGTGTGAAAGTTCCGGGTTCCTACTGTCAACTTCCAGGTCCGCGACCTCGTTCAGGGAGAAAGCCCATGCATGGTGGAATATGGAGCCGGCAACGGCTCCCACCACCAGGGCCGGCCCCCCGCCGGCGATATGGGCCGCGATCCCCGCCACCGAAGCCGTGGCCATTGCGGTGTGAAGCCTGTAAAGCCCCAGTACATCCGTAAGGGAAGCTCCCATGATACTTGGATGGGTTCATTGTAGATTAATTGATTCGATACCATTGCGTTAACGGGAATATGCAGCTTTGCGATCATTTCTTCTGTGAAAGCCGCCTGATCATGAACCGGGCCTTCGAGTTCTCGGGATCTATCTTAAGGATCTCCTCGAATATGCGAAGTGAAGATACGAGATCCCCGTCGCGGTAGGCGTCCTTGGCCCTTTCCATCAGCTCCTCGAGGGGCACTCCTTCGAGGCCAGTGACCGTCTCCGCTTCCGGAATACCCTCCGGAACATCGCCTTCGATCGGGGGCTCCTCCACGCCAGAGGCCTCCTCTTCCGGCTGTAATGTCTCCCCGACCCCGGTTCCCGGGATATCTTCCGGGGCAGCCTCTCCTTCCTCGGAGGGGGCCGGTACCTCTTCCTCTTCGGGTCCCGGACCTGGCACCAGCTCTTCCTTGATCTCCTCCGGAGACATTTCAGCTGGGACCTCGGCCTTCAGGGCTTCCTCTACCTTCCGGTCGATCTCGTCCAGCTCGTTTCTGATCTCGCTCGACATGTGCGGGTACTGGAGCTTCACACGGATCTCTCCGGCCTGCTTCTCGAACCCCGAGAGGTCCATTCTGTCCATCCGCTTCTTGAGCTCCCTCATCTCGGCGATCCCCTGCTCGAAGGCCTCGATCTCCATCTCGGCCTGGGGCCTGTCCTCGGAAAGCAGAGTGACCAGCCTGTCAACGAAGAAGCCCTCCGTCTCCCAGGACTTGATCTTCCGGAGGAGCTCGTCGTTTTCACGCTCCAGAACCTCGAGGGAAAGCGATCCGCCCAGATCCTCGAGTCTGCTGAGCATCTCATCCAGTTCGGATTCATCCAGGCCCGTCTCCCCCTCGGAGCCCTCCTGGGGCCCGGTCCCCTGTCTGTTCAGCTTTTCGGACTGTTCTCTGAGGGATTTGGGCAACTTCACCCTGGGGGTCTCCTTCTTCTCGAGGGGCATATTGTGCTCCGCCATTGCCCTGTCCCTGAGATCCTCCACCTCCTTCAGGACCTTGTCGGCCCAGGAAGGGTCCATCAATCTCTCCTCGAGGGATTCGATCTCCTTGGTGTAACCGAAACCTTCCAGGGACCTGATGATCGTTCTCGCGGAGATCAGTTTCTTCACGGCATTCCTGAAGGATTCTATGCCTTTTTGCAGATCATCCACGCTCTTACCCTTGAGGTCCTTGAGCAGTCTGGTATCGTATCCCTGGGCCTGATACCTCTCGATATTGACCTTCAGCTCCTCCCTGGCTCTTTTCTCTCCGATGGAGGCGTCCTTTTCGGCCACGCCGAAGTTCTTTGTTATAAGGTCCTTCATTCCTTTTCCGAGCGCGGGTTTACCCATGGGTTATCAACTCTCTTGCAAGTTCCATGTAGGATTGGGCCCCTGTGGACTCGGGGGAGTATATTATAGACGGCTTCCCGAAGGACGGTGCTTCCCCGAGCTTCACGTTCCTTGGAATTATGGTGTTGTACACCTTGTCACCGAAGTAGTTCTTGACCTCGGAAACCACCTGTTTGGACAGATTTGTCCTTCTATCGTACATGGTCATAAGGATACCCTCGATGGTCAGTTCGGGGTTGAGGTTCTTCTGGACGAGGAATATCGTGTCCAGAAGCTCGGACATTCCCTCCAGTGCAAAGTACTCGCACTGGAGGGGGATCAGAACGGATTCAGCAGCTGTCAGGTTGTTGAGTGTGATGAGACCCAGTGATGGCGGTGAATCGATCATTATGTAATCGTACTCGTCCGAGACCTCCTCGAGCGCGTTCTTGATTATCCTCTCCCTTTCCGGAACGTTGACAAGCTCGACGGATGCACCAGCGAGGTTGATGTTGGATCCGATCAGGTCCAGATTCTCGAGCTCCGTGTGGAGAATGGCATCCCTGATGCCGCACTGGCCTGTGATCACCTCGTAGACCGTGTATTCAAGTTCGTTCTTGTCGAATCCCAGACCGGAAGATGTGTTCCCCTGGGTGTCGGTGTCCACGAGAAGGACCCTCTTTCCGAGGAAAGAAAGCGATGCGGAAAGATTGATCGCCGTGGTCGTTTTTCCCACTCCGCCCTTCTGATTG
>JAFGJI010000042.1 GCA_016929175.1 Thermoplasmatota archaeon
AACCACTGGAACGTCCCCGAAGGGGCCACCACCAGAAGGAACACGCCCGCGGTAACGAGCACGACGCTTCCGAGGAAGAGTGAGAAGGTCACGGCGGCTATCATGGGAACCATGAACCCTAGACCGTAACCGGCGGCAAAGACCGTGAGGAAGCTGAAGTAGGCATATCTCCAGTCAAAGAAACCTCCCACCATCACAACCAGTGAGAATACGAGGAAAACCCACCCGAGCTCCGTGGACTGGTATGATGTGGCGGCCGTGACGAATACGGCCATTATCAGCATTGAGATGTAGGGGAACTTTATTGCTGTCCCGGTCAGGATCAAGGACAGGATGATCACCATCCACCAGGGGAAAAAAGGTGCCCAGAACAGACCGAGCATGGAAAGGATGAATATACCCGCACAGCGGACGACCCTTTCCTTCATATCCTCGTCCATCAGGACCTTCTCGAGCCAGGTGGGCTCCTCCTTCTTCTCGGTCTTTTTCCGGGACATCTTCTTTTTCTCGTTGACCTTTTCCCTGATCTCCTTGATCTTCACGGCACCGAAGGAAGCCCCGAGAAGTAAGACCACGGCAAGGAAGAAACCCACCGCTTCCCTGATGTAGGGGCGGTTCTCTTCCCCGTCCATCACCTCATAGGTCTTCTTGTTCACACCGAAATTGAAAGTGAATGATCCGCTGTTTGTCGGAACCTCGACGGAAAAGGTGTTCTTTTTCCCCTTGTATGTTACATCGATGCGGTATTCTCCCTGGTACACGGTCTTGTTGGTGAATGCCATCCCGTTGACGGATGTGGTCTCGTACTCGTATGTATCGTTGTAGAAGACAACACGGGCACCGTTTGCGGGCATGTTCTCCGCCTCGTCTCGGAATATCACAAAGAGAATTCCCTGATAGACCGGGTCGAGCACAGGCGGTTTCGGATATTCGTAGATCTGGTTGTCGGACACCACATCGTTGAGGTACTGGTCATAGACCCTGATGTAGAAATTGATCCTGGAACCGGGTGGATAGGGGATTATCGAGGATGTCATCACGGTTGAGTTCACCCTCTCGAAGTAGACCACCCCCTCGACGGGGTCCTGGTCTGGCATGGTCACAGTGTAGATCAGGTCCGCTCTCTGGATGGCGACCAGAGGGTCCCTCGAGGTGATATTGATCCCTATTCCCTGACCGTTCTTCGGCTCCTTCGGGCCCCAGTCGAGGATGATATTGTTCTCGAAATCGGTATCGATCCAGGAACCGTTTTCGATGACGTTGTAGGAATATCTGGTCGATCTGATGGGTGAGTTCCTCTCATCGAAGGCGTTGATCTCGTACTGGACGTTGTATCCGCCTGGATATCCCGTTATCTGTGCTTCCATCGAGGTCTGGTTGATACTGGTGAAGGAGAAAGCGCCTTCCGTCTGTAGAATACCCTGATGATAGACCCATACCCATACATTCGCGGCATTGATCATCTGGTTGCTCTTTGATGTTATCCGCAAGTACAGCGGCTCCCCGTTGAAGGGTGCCCTGTCCTGCAGATGGTCCGGAGACCTCTCCACCATTATCTGCTCATCGAACACGGTGGACGACCATTCGGCGTTCGCTGACGGCAGGACCCCCGCGAGGATTACTACTGCCATGACAAGAGCGATCGCCGATAGGACCCTCGTCCTTCCGCCAATTTGAACGTTTTTCATACGAAACCATCCCCTATGCTCCAACACCTACCTTCTGTTTCTCGATGATCTTCTTTCTCAGTGATGTCCTCTTGGCGATTCCAAGGGCTGCAAGTCCGGCCAGCATGTACTCCACCGGTACCGTTGCGGTCTGACCCAGTGTAACAGGGGTCACGTTCGGTGTCGCCGTTATCACTGGGGCCACGTTTACCGACGGCGCCACCACGGGTACCGATGGCGGAGGAGGTACAGGGGCCGGTGTCACCGGTGGCGGCGGAGGCGGCGGCGGGGGAAGGGGGGGAGGAAGCGACCTGATGACCTCAAGGTAGAGGTCCGGGACCCTGTCAGTCCTGTTCTCACCGAGCCAGCTGTTTGATGTTACCCGGCTTTCCGAGGTGAATACCTTGATCTTCCCGTCCCCCGCCCCGGACTGCACCATGAACTTGATGGACCAATTCTGTCCGATCCTGACCTCTCCCACATCCCAGGTGAGTATCCAGCGGTCCCCTGTGAAATTGGAGGTGAACCCATCCGTGACATTCGCGGATCCCATGACGTAGTCGAAATCATCGTCGAGATGGAGCTCCACGGTTGTGTTTGCACCCGCCGTGTAGTTGTAGAACTGGTTCGATATCTGCATGTAGATGGATACAAGCTCCTCGGCCGTCCGTGCCCTGTAGAACTGGCCTCCGGTGCGGTTTGCCATCCAGTGGAGAAGCGGCTCGTCCACCAGGGGCCCGAGCCCGATGGTGTAAAGCTTGATACCCTTCAAGGCCATCTCATCCATCTGGGTCACGGTTACGTTGGCCTCCGGCGGGTCCGGCACTCCGTCGGTGAACATGACGACTATGCGCTGGTTCTCCTCGTTTCCGTATGTGTCGAACATATCTATGGCAAGGTCAACGCCTGCCCTGTAGTTGGTCTGTCCCTGGGGTGCACGTCTTGCAAGGGCTTCAAGGTCCGCGTGGACCTGCGGGTAGGCAGATGTCAGATAGCTCTGTGAATTCACCTTCCACGCGAGAGTGTCGAACCCGATGACCATCGCCCTGTCGAAGGGAGCGATCATATTGTCGACGTATTCGTGGGCGGCCAGTATCCTGAGTACCTGGGGGTCGTATGTTTCAAGCGATCCCGAATGGTCCATGAGGAACACGACATCCTGCGGGGCAAGGGTGATACCTTTTGTCCCGGTTCCGCTCACCGTCATGGTGATGGTGGCGTTCTCCGGATCGTTTTCCGATCCGGCCCTCCAGATCGCATCCACGGATTTGGAGACCCTGGGGGAAAGGTAACCCCCGCCCGTATAGGCGTCGCTCCCATCACCCTCGAGAGGGATCAGGGAAGCTGCAAGGGTCAGGCTTAGAGCTGCAATAAGCATAAGGGCTCCTATCCTGTGCCGTCCTGCGACGGCGTCTACCCTATCCTTCACGGCTATCCATCCGTCCTATGCAGGCGGGTGTTTATGAACCTTTTTACGGGATTCTCTTCTACAGATACTATTTCTCCACCCGGTCATCCCAGTCCTCGACGTCCTTGTCCTCTGATCTCCTGGCCGGTTTGAAAGGGTTTTTGCTCTTTGGCGTTTTCTTCTCTTCGGGTATATCGTCCCCGCCTTCGGGAGCCTTTTCCTTCCTTGACCTGTTGGTCCACAGATCGCCCTTGACGAACCTCACGAGTATTCCGAAGTACGCAAGGAGAGCAAGGGCGATGATCAATATTATGAACAGAATGAACCACAGCATGGGAAGTGCCCTGTTGAATGAAACGATGAAGGGTGTTCTTTCATGCTTCTCCTTCACGTTGATCAACCCGGTAAGGGTCGCTTCGTTCCCCAGCCTGTCAGCCGTCCTTATATGGAACACATGGCTCCCTCCCTCGGTGTCCGAAGTGGGCCAGAAGATCACATAGGTATCCGGATTGGAATCATTGGTGTCCGGGCTCATCTCCCTCCATCCGGTAGAATCGATGTTTATCATCACAACACCAATGCCAGAGGGATCGATGACAGTTGCCCTGAAAACAACAGATGTCCCCTCCTTCACATTTCCGATCCGGACCTCCTCGGAACCCTCGATCCAGTAATAATCAAGGGATATGGACGGGCCGGTATTGTCCACCCTTATCCCATAGGTCTCCCCCATGGTGTTCTCGGCCCTGTCGGATGCCGTCACATCAATGGTGTGGTCGCCGTCGGAGAGCGTCCGGGTGTCCAGGAGGAATTCATAGTACATCCCACCCTCCCCGCGGTAGATCTCGAAGGCGGCAGCACCATCGATGGAGAGGGTCACATCCCTGAGGCCTATGGAGTCGTATGCATAGAACCTGAGGGTCTTTATCCCCGAAAGGGTCTGACCAGGGGTAATGGATGCCTGGGATATGACCGGTGCGGAGTTGTCGACGATGACGTTGACGTTGAACTGGGTCGGGTGGCCTGCCTGGTCCTCGGTCCTGATCGATATGGTATGAACCCCATCGGAGACCAATGTCGAGTTCCATGGGGTGGTGACATCATACCATGTTGTCCCGTCGATGGCATATTTCACAAGGCCAGGGAACTGGTCGGTGGTCCTGGCCCTGACCACGAACAGGCCACTTATCAGCTGGTCCTTCACCGGTGTTTCCACCAGCAGCTCCGGAGCCGTGTTATCGATACGGAACTGTATGGTGGATGTGGTCACCCTTCTTCCTGCAACATCCCATGCTGTCGCATTGATGGAGTAGGTTCCATCGGGCATCGTTCTCGTGTCGATGACATATTCATGGTACCCGGACATGGTGTTGAGGGTCATTGTTCTGACATTGCCATTGATGTTCATCTCGACCCTTGTCACACCAACGGAGTCAACCGCGGATATGCGGAATGT
>JAFGJI010000311.1 GCA_016929175.1 Thermoplasmatota archaeon
AGATCGACGACCGCAAAGGAATCTTCGGCGAACTCGATCTCACCGTCGAACATGTAGGGTGGAAGCTCCATCCAGACTACCTCGAACAGGTCGTCCTGGTAAACCTTCTCGTTGTATCCCCAGCTGTCCGTTACTTCCACGACCACGTCGTAGGGAGCGCTGATGTATCCAGCCAGCTGTGCCATCGGGACATCCCATGTGTAGGATACATTGCAGTAATCCCCCACCGGGGTGATACTGAGGTCGGCGGCCGTGAGGTTCGGGCTGAAAACGTAACCGTCGCCGCCGGCAAGAATGAGCCACTCGTTGTATATATTGAACTGGATGTCGGATATTTCCGAGGGGGTTCTGTGGACGTTGAAATAGATATCGATGCTGTCGGTGCCGTCGTTCAGGACATATCCCTTGTCTGACATCACATCATCGACCATTCCAGTCCCGTCAAGGACGGTAAAATCGATATCCATGGAGTCCATCCTGTAATCCGTATCTATCTGTTCGTAGAAGATTACCTCGACCGTTATGACATAATCAGCCGGGATGGTAAGGTTCACGGTCCAGTTGAACGGGTCCGCGAGATCTCCGTCAGCGGGTATCCATTTGTATAGAACAACCTCTGCCGTATCCACTATCGTGTAGACCATTACCTGCACTGGATAGAGGGTTATGGCTTTTTCTCTGAGTGTGTAATTGATCGGTATGATCTGATCGGAGGTATCGTATGCCCAATTGGTTCCGATACCGACTCCTTCAAGAAGTGTATCATCAGGATAGGGATCGTCGAAATCTCCTTGTGCTGCGTCTATTCCAGGGATCAAAACCAATCCCAGGAATACCGCGCTTACGAGCATGAAGGCCATGAAGATGGCGAACATGCTGCCGTTCTTATTCCTAATAGCGTTCATTTCAAACACCTCGTTCGTATATTTTTCCTTCACGCACCGGCGGTCCTTCCCGAACCAGTGCCTCGGGAAGCCCATGAAATTCGAAGATATATAAACATTTTTCGTAATATTTCCCTATAAAACCATATAAATACGCTTATTGACGAACTTATCGGTGTGTAGATTCATATAAATAGTTATAATTTCAACCATTGGGCCCACGCACCCCTCGGTCCTTCCTTCAGTCATCTTCATAGTTCATCGAAGACCCGGCGAATGGCCCCTTTCGCGCCCGTTGTCTCGATCTTCTCACTTTCCATGATCAACTTTCTGAGTCCGATCACAAGGGTTTGCATGAAATGGAGATTGTGTATGGTCGCGAGCCGGGGGCCAAGCGGCTCCCGTGCTTTGAAGAGATGGTAAAGGTATGCCCTGGAAAACCTCTTGCAGGTTGTGCAGGAGCACCCTTCAAATACCGGGCCTTCCACCCCCTTCCAACCTCCAGCGCGTATGTTCTCTTTCCCATCCGGTGTCAACAGGGAGCGGTGTCTTGCGTTCCTTGTCGGGAACACCGAATCGAACACATCGACCCCACACATCAAAGAGCGGACAAGATCGACAGGTTCCCCCACCCCCATGAAGTACCGCGGCTTATCTGTTGGAAGAAGGGAGGTCGACGCCTCGAGCGATAGGAACATCTCCTCCTTGCCCTCTCCGATGGACAGGCCGCCTATTCCGTATCCGGACAGGTCAAGTTCAACAAGCTTCCTGGTGTTCTCACTTCGGATGTGCTGGAAGGTGCCTCCTTGAGTGATCCCGAAGATGAGAGGCTGCCTCCCCTCAGTATAGGGTGAGTTGCGCTCTTTTATAGAGTGGAGGTGATGCTCTTTTGACCTTCTTGCCCATTCAAGTGTTCGTTTCGCAGAATCGAGGATATCAGCCTTGCTTGATCCGTAGGACGGACAGTGGTCCAGGACCATTCCGACATCGACACCATGGGCAACATGCATGTCGACGACCTCCTCCGGGGTCAGGAAAACCGGCTCCCCGTTGAAGGGGGACCGCAGGTGGACGCCCCGGTCCGTGACCCTTGCATCGAAACCTCTCCTGATGAACTGGAAGCCCCCGGAGTCCGAGAATAGGCCTCCGTCCCACCCCATGAAGAAGTGCATCCCGCCCATGCTCCTTATCACATCGGTACCGGGCTCCAGATGTGAGAGGAACCCGTTAGTGATAAGGGTGGTTGTCCCCGTTCCCTTAAGCTCCTGGGGGTCCAGGGTCTTGACGGAAAGCTTGGTTGCAACAGGCATGAAGAGGGGGGTGGGTACGGTTCTGCCGGAGGGTAGTCTCAATAGCCCTGCCCTGGGACCTGACCCGTCACCCGATACCAGTTCAAATACCTCCATTTCAATTCCTCCTGATCATCATGGAATCTCCCAATGAATAGAACCGGTAGTCCATTTCCAGGGCCTCCCTGTAGGCCTTGAGTACGTTCTCTCTGTCATAGAAAGCAGACAGGAGGATAAGAGGTGTCGATCTCGGAAGATGAAAGTTCGTGATGAAGCCCTTGTAGGGCAGCTTGAATTCATATCCCGGCGTTATGTACAATCCTGTCCTTCCGCTCTCCTTCACGCAGTTGCCCTCATCATCGAATGCCGATTCCATTGTTCTCATGGTGGTCGTCCCCACGATCCATATTCGCGGCGATCCGCTTGTATGATATTCGGTCACTGCCTCCCTCACCGCATCCTTCACGCTCACGGGGATGAAGAACTCCTCCTCCTCCATGCGGTGTTCCCTTATGTCCTCCGTCTTCACGGGGGCGAACGTTCCGATACCAACATGAAGTACAATGTACTCTATTCTGATCCCTTTTTCTTCCAGCCTTCGTAGAAGTCCTTCGGTGAAATGAAGCCCCGCTGTCGGAGCCGCGACCGACCCCTCCACATCACCATAGATAGTTTGGTATTCCTCGGGGTCCTCCAGGAACCTTTTGATATAGGGAGGTGTTGGCATGAGGCCCCACATTCGAAGCCATTCCATGACCTCTCCGTGATCCATCTTTCTGCCAAGACGGTGGAACCCCACTTCACACCTGCCCTCTTCAAGTCTCTTTACGATCTCCACCGTCACGGCACCATCACCGGTTCGGAGCGAGGAGCCCTCTGCGATCCTCTTGCCGCCGACGAGTGCCTTCCATTCGAATTCCCCCATCCTTTCCAGCAGTAGCACCTCTGCCCGGCCTCCAGTTGTCTTACGGGCGGGGACCTTTGCGGGTATGACCCTTGATCGGTTCAGTATCAGCAGGTCCCTTGTCTGCAGTACGTCCTCGATATCACTGAACCTGAGATGCCGATGCACGGGTGAGGAACCCCGGGCATCAATGAAAAAGAGTTTAGAGCTGTCCCTCGGCGAGGCCTTCTGCTGTGCGATGGCACTCTCGGCCAGATGATAGTCGAATAGAGACAGGTCCATGTCGCGAACCTCTCCTTGTATCATTGTTCGATCGGTAAAATATTCCGTGCAAGATCTATTATTCACCAGTATTTGATAACAAGGTTAAATAACCAAGGTCAGTCAAGCTGGGGGGGAGAGGGAGGCGGGCCCATCCTGAAAGTTTTCTCCCCCTGGGATGCGCTCTGGATGTTCTGTTCGCCTGATGGTGGATCACCGGTCATATCCTGTTCGCTGCTCCCTTCGGCCAGGGCATCAATATTATCGGACTCCCATGATACCTGTCCCCGAACGGGCTCCTCTGGGGTCCCGGGAAGTGTCGGGGATGGCCCAACGGGTCCGGGTTGCTGCTGAAGCCCGGCATAAGGTCCCTGGGA
>JAFGJI010000312.1 GCA_016929175.1 Thermoplasmatota archaeon
ATCATCTCCTTGGATGTGAACTCCTCATTTCCCGTGGCCTCCGCTTTGTCATCATCCTTCTTGACCGGGGGTTCCCAACCCTTGGGTTTCCAGTCCTCGGGTGGGTTCTTCATCAGGAAGCCGCCGAATATCACGGCGACGGCGAATGCGATGCCGTAGATGAGGAACACATTGGAAACGGTCAGACCATCTCCGAAGAATCCCGTCCAGCCGGGTGTCAGATCGATGGGTCCGAAAACAAACCCATTGCAGAGCTTGATCCAAAGCAGAGCTCCGAAACCGAATCCCGCGACAGCAAGACCGGAGATCAAACCCTTCTTGTCGGGGAACCACTTGACCCCCACCGCTATGGGGACCACGTAGGCAAGTCCGATGCCTATCCCGCCTAGCACACCAATGGTGACAAGGATCCCGATGAAACTCGTTCCCATGAAGGATGCGAGTATGTAACCGGCTCCCAGAACCGCACCACCGGTGATAGCTATGTTGCGGGGGCCGAACTTTTTAGAGAGCCTTCCTCCGAAGATCGTGAAAAGGGCGAAGAAGAATAGACCGGTGGCGAAGATGAGCTGGGTCTGTGAAATGGAAAAGCCGTATTTCCCGGTTTCCACCTTCTGGAGGACCTCGAAGTTGTGGGTAGTGACATTGAGGTCATCCCTGCTCTTCCCCTCGATCACGAAATGCCAGTTCCCAGGTTTGCTCACCTTAGCGGTGATGTTGAAATGGTCCTCATCAAGGACCGTAGTATAGGGGCCAGCTGTGATGGGGTCGCCTTTCTGGTACACGATGCCCACGAACTGTACCACCTTGTCGTCTTCGACCGGTTCGTTGGAATCGTCTTTAAGTTCAAGTGTCACTGTGAGATTGGTGATATCAATGGTGTTCACTCCATCTTCGGTGAAGATCAGTGTGATGTTTGCATTGTCTCCAACAAGCAGATCACCCACGACCTCTACTGTTATTCCCCCATCCTCCGAGATATCCAAGAAATCATTATCAGGGAGGGGGGCCACAAGCGGTGTGGTGAACACCGACCACGCATAGATCGCACCCAGGCTCAGCTGGATGAGTATAGCCCCAACGACAATTATCCACCTGTTCATTACCTTCTGCTCCAAAGGACCATCTCCGATAGGTAGTTCCCCGATCCGAAATGTCCGCACAAGAACGCCGCGGACCCTTGGGTCTATTACCGTCTTAAATATAATGGTTGCCCCGGAGACAGACCGTTATGACATATCCCCAACTTACTATGAATTGACGATGTTGGATGGACATAATGGTAAAACAGTTCCGGGAAAAGTATATCCACCCGGAGCCCCCTCATCTCATGTATGATATACGGATTCGTTATGGTCCAGTGTGATACTGGCAGGGAACAGGAGGTATTCAAGCTCCTGAAGGGATATGACTTCGTGGAAACCGTCCACCCCCTCTTCGGGGAGTACGATTTCATTATGAGGGTAAAGGCAGATGACCCCAACGGCCTGGCCAGCAATATAATCGATCACATCCGCAATATCAAGGGTGTCAAGGATACGAAGACATACCTCGAGGCTTCCTTCGATGGTGATCCCATGGAATAGGCAGTTGAACCGGCCTGTTCCGGACGGGGCCTTCTATTTTCCGGAACTCTCGATGATCAGGTCGGCCAGGTCTGATAAGTCGCCTGGAACGGTGCAGTTGTAAACAGGGTACTCCGGATGCTCCCGTGTCCCATTGGCCATGATGCCGGTAAGGGCCAGTACACCACCGGTAAACCCCCTTATCCTGAAGGTATCATCCAGCTCCTCCAAGCTCCTGGCCACCACGATCCTGACCAGATCGCTCCGGTCCTCCGTCAGCCCCTCGCATATCAGGACATCGATCCCGGGGTCCAGATGGACCAGTGCATCATCCAGTGAGGCAGCCTCCTCTCTTTTCTCAATGTATGCAAGCTCATCCAGGGAGAGGGATATCACCGCCTCCGCCCCCGCCTCTTTGTGCCTCCATGTGTCCTTTCCCTCGGTGCCAACGGTGAACCGGGAATGGGTCATGACCTTCACAGCACCCACCCGGTAACCTCTGGAGCGGAACTCACGTATGAGGGCTTCGGCCGTGGTGGTCTTTCCGCTCTTCTTCAACCCGATCAGGGCAACTATGATCAAACCGCCTCACCTGAAGCAGCCCAGCTGGCACTGTACGATCTTGATGTCCATCGCGGTCAGTGTCGATGCGATACCGTCCTTTCTCAGGCCCAGCTCATCGGCGATCTCAAAGCATTTGGAACAGGCTATCCTCCCGTTCACAGCGCTCTCCCTGAACCTCTGCTTTGCCGTTTCATCATTCGACAACATGTTTCAACCCCCGCTCGTGAGATGTATGATCTCGACGACCGCACCATCGTGGAGCATGGTTTCCGTGAACCTGTCATCAGGGACTATCACCCCGTCCACCTTGACGACGACCATAGGGAAGAGGAACCTCATCCTCTTCAGTAGCCTGCTGACGGATTCCCCCTCGATGTGATCGATGGTCCTTCCGTTCACGGAGATGGTCATTGCCTCATCCCCAGAAGGATCTCAAGGACGACGTTCGCCTGATAGTGGGCGAAGAGCCCGACCTTTGGACAGAGGAGAACGCCCTCGTCGCTCGACGGCGCATCGTGGTCCTGGACCAGGAACAGGTCCCCGAACCTTTCGAGGACCACACGCTC
>JAFGJI010000313.1 GCA_016929175.1 Thermoplasmatota archaeon
CCGGACCTCCAGGAGAAACTGGCAAGGTTCGAGCAGGTGAAAGCCCAGCTTCAAATGATACTTACCCAGAAAGGGGAGATGGAAGCCAGAAAGAGGGAAGTGGAGGAAGCCGCCAGAGCTCTGGAGTCAAGAAAGGAAGGAGATGTCTACAGGCGTATCGGGGATATCATGATGAAGGTGGAGGATGCGGATTCCCTCCTCGGTGACCTGAAGGATGAGCTCGAGACCCTCCAGGTCAGGATCAATTCCATGGAGAACCAGGAGAGATCGCTCAAGACGATGTACGAGAACATGGGCAAAGAGATCAACAAAGCTCTAAAGGGGTACCAATGAACGGACGGACCCCGGTCGTTCCGAACAGAGGAAAGACGGGCTGGTCCATGGGGTCGGGTATACTTCCGTATCCACGGGACGAGCTTCGCATGTGGCGGGTGATACAGGATATCATCGACAATCGGGGGGGAGGGGTCCTTGTTCTTGCCCATCATAATGCCGATATTGACGCGGTGGGAACCGCAATAATCCTAAAGAGGTCCTTTCCGTGGTTGGATATTGGAGCCTTCAGGTCGGTTTCCCATGCGGGACGGAGCCTTCTTTCCCATGTGGGAATGGAAATGAAGATAGATCCGGACATTTCCAGGTATTCCCTTTTGGTGATCGTCGATTCATCATCAACCCTTCAGGTATCCGATGGCGACCTATCCGGGTGGCCGCCTTACTGGGTGATCGATCACCATGCTGACCATTCTCACTGGGACGGGAACGTCTATCAGGACCCCTCGATGGGAGCATGCGTGGAGATCGCTCTCCAGATATCCTTTCTGAGCGGCGCGATGCTCGATGACATGATGGCCGTCTCCGCCGTGGCAGGTGTGGTTGCCGACACAGGGAAGTTCCGCTTCACGAAACCCGTCGATCTCGACGTATGCTCCATGGTCCTTGAGGGGTCGGGTATCAAGATGGAGAACGTCCTTGGAGTTATCGAGGGCGAGGAGTACTTCGACGTTTCCAAGAAGATAGCACAGCTCAAGGCCATGAGACGGGTGCGGTTTGAAAAGGTGGGGGACCAGATAGTGGCGACTTCCATGGTGTCTTCCTACGAGGCAGCAGCGGCAAGGGCACTTCTGGTCGCGGGGGCGGATGTTGTATTCATCGCCGCGGAAAGGAAAAACGACCTCAGGATATCCTCACGGGCGAAGCCGCACATCCTTGCCCTGGGGGTCCACCTCGGACATTTCATGGAGGAGATCGGAAGGGAAACGGGAAATCAGGGCGGGGGCCATGACGGTGCGGCGGGATTGAACGGGAAGGGGAGCGGAGAAAAAGCCCTGATGCTGTGCATGGAAAGGATGACAGAACTGCTGGCCGGGAAGCTCGGGGTACAGATGGACCGGAAAAGGGACCACATGGGCGGGCGGAGAGGCAAGGCCGCCGACAGGCAGCCAAGAGAAAGTCCCGACATGGAGGGGATCCAGGGCGGTGCATCCCGCCAGGAATAGTTATTTTTACCCTGACAACACCCCACATTCATTTTCATAGGCGGGATAGGTTATCTTCACCTCAACCTGGTCCCCATCGCTCAATCCAAACCTGTCCCTGATCTTCACATCGGATACTATCTCAAGGGTGGATACATGGACCGATCTGTCAGGTAACATTATGGCCCCTCTCTCACCATTCACTGTACACGGGTAACAGATACACATCCCGAACGTCCTGCCTCCGGTGTTGAAGCCCTCAATTACGATACCGGGACCTTTCTTGAGGAGTTCCAGTACCGGAGCGTCCTTGGGGGCAACGGAAACGTTGAGAGTACCTTTGAAGGGTTCGAAACCGAAGCGTTCCCTTATTTGCTGGACATACTGTTTTTGCGAGAGGTAGTATGCTCCCTCCCCGAGTCCCGCGGATATGCTCCCCCTGACCTCGATCACCCTGCTCTCCTCGAATATTGATCTTAGCAGCCCGTAAAGTCCCTGGAGCATCTCCATACCTTCATGTGTGATCGTGACCGAAGTGCCCCTGTTCCTTCTGACCCTCCGGATGGTCCCCTCCTTCTCCAGATTCTGAAGATAGAGCGAGGCCGACTGCTGGCTTGTTCCGAGCAGGGTGCCAAGTTCGCGGGTTGTAAGATTTACGTATCTCTCAAGGGCTCCCAGCTGTGCCAGTTTCAGAAGGACATCAACGCTTTCCATGGGACCACCCGTCTTCCTCATCGATGGCCGATGCGATCATGTGAGCGAGCCGGACCGGTTCTGGTACCCTCCCTCTAACGGTGCATCGGCGAACAGCATCATCAGCCGCTTCCGGAGTAATACCCTTTTCCCTTACGTAGCAGACACCATCGCCGAGCTCGAGCTCCCTCGGTGGATGGTCCGTGATGAGTTCAAGCTTCCTTTCCCAGTCACCGAAGTTGTTCTTAAGGGCGGTCATCATGGACTCCGTGTTTGGGGTCTCATTCGATACCGTGATCACCGGGATCGAGGTCCTCTCGTAAAGCTCATCAATGTCCAGGACATTGAAGCCTGCGAGACAGGCACCATCGGACATTATGCATCTGACCTGCTTTAGATATCTGCTGTTCGACAGTATATCCGCTATCCTCGATGCGGAATCCTCCCCGTCGGTCGTCACCTTTCCTGTCATCACTGCATCCAGATAGCCGTCGAGCCTGTAAAGGGTCATAACTATCAGCGTTTCCCTCGAGCCGCAATGATATGGGCCGTCATCCACTCCCAAGATGCGCGCCTCTTTTTTCAGTGGAAGCCCTCTCACCGGACCACCTCAGAAGAGGGGGAGTGACCCCGTGACCTTGTCGATCTCCGGATCGGGTCCCGGGCCGATGCCGAGGCATGTGATCGTCCCGGGCGGCACCTCGGTCAGCCCGGCATCCTGAACCAGGGCTGTTGTTATTCCCAGAGCTTCAGCCAGTGTCTTCAGCTCATACAGGTCTCTGAGGGTGTTGACCTTTACCACGACCTTCTTCTGACCTTCACCAAACCATGCTTTGAACCATCTCTCCCTGTCCTTCCTGCACTGCAGGGCGCATGTTACAGAAGCATGGGCAACCTGGACCGCCATCTTCCCGGGTGTGAGGACGAGGTCCTTCCGGACCACGACAACCAGTTTGTTCTTGAGGTCCCGCTCGCTCATCGAATTCACCTCAGAGCAGGTCAAGCTCCACAGTCCTCCACCTTTCTCCCAGTTCCTTTGCCCTCTTCCAATCCACATTCCCGTTTAGCAGCAGAAAATCGCTGGCCAGTTCCACGCTCGAGATCGGGATCATGAAGAAATCACCTCCGCTCTTGAGGACCAGCTCATCACCATCGATGTCGATGGTCTCCCCTTTTATGGTTCCGTCTCCATCCTTCAAGAACCTTGAAAGGTATTCGTCCCTGAACCCACCGGGATCGAACTCAACAAGGGTATTCGGCCTCTTCTTACCCCGGGCCATGGTGGGTGAGTGATGGATAACGTTAAAACAGTTTGCACGAAAATTGCCCCGCATGGCCTTGCAGGTCAAATATCAGGCCAGTTAGCACTGGCCAGTTAGTTCACGGTCTCTCTCTGTACCCATGTGGGGGTGGGAAGCTTCTGGGAGGCCTTTTTCAATGCAACCTTTGCATGAACCTCCATCTGTGGAGGCACCTCTATGGTGATAACTTCCTGGCCCACCTTGACCCTTGCAGCGGTCCCCACATTCTTTCCGAAGGATTTCCTCATACCCTGGGATACCCTGTCGGCTCCCGCCCCGGTTGCCTGTTTGTTCTCCCTCAGTATCTGGTGGGGATAGACGCGGACCGTGAGCTTGTAGTTCTTGGCCCCTGCTTTCTTAGAGATGAACTTGTTTGCTGCAATACGTGCCGCCTCGAGTGCAGTATGCCGGATCTGGCAGCTCTCCTTGACAACGAGGTGATAGACCAAGGGGAAGGAGGTGCTCTTGTTGCCCATCACGAACTGATTGATCCTGGGTGCCGGAATGCCGCCGGTGTATTCTCTCCTTGTGAAAGCCTGGCCCCTTATCTGGCGGTACATCCTGTTCGGTTTTCTGGCCATGGTAGACACCATCTTGGTCCGGAAAGCATGGACCATCGCGTGCACCCGCTATTAAAGAGGTCATATTTAAGAATAGTCCCGTGTGGGCATGGATGCAATGTCTGGCCCGGAGAACGGATCGGGATAGAAGGCCCCAGGTGGTATCCTCGATGCATTCGAGAACCATTCCCAAGTGATTTAAATAGGTAGTATAATTTCCGGCATCATGAACAAAGGTGGAGGTTTTACACCCAAAAGGCTTTTCCTGACAGGAGGTGTCGGAAGGCACAGGGAAAAGCTTGCGAGTTTCGAGCTAGCACTGAGAGACGCCGGGATCGAGAAGTTCAATCTGGTGCACGTGTCATCGATCTTTCCTCCCGGATGTGAGATACTCGATCGGGAGGTTGGCCTTGAAGAACTTTTCCCTGGACAGATCGTATTCTGCGTCATGAGCAGGGCGGAAACAAATGAACCGGGAAGAAGGCTAACCGCTTCTGTGGGTATTGCCATACCCCAGGACAGGAGCGCACATGGTTACCTTTCCGAGCACCATCAGTACGGCCAGCTTGCAAAGGATGCCGGTGATTATGCGGAGGACCTTGCAGCAGAGATGCTCGCCTCTACCCTGGGCATACAGTTCGATATAGATTCCAATTATGACGAAAAGAGGGAGATCTTCAAGATCGACGGAAGGATCGTCAACACGAGGAATATCACGGCCTATGCCGTTGTGGACGACCAGGGGCGGTGGACCACTGTCCTGGCGGCAGCGGTTTTCGTGGATTGAAAGGGTGTTGGAAATGGGATCTCGTAAACCAAGCAGGGCAGACCTGCTCAAGACCCCTATCAGGATGCTCGACCTGAGCCACAAGATGAGCATCAGGGAGCTTGTCGAAGGTTTCTCCCGCACCTCTTTTCAGGCCAGGCGCCTTTCGCAGTGTGTTGATATATTCAGAAGGATGACGGACCTCGACAGGAGCCATACGGTCCTTCTAGGAATGTCGGGGGCGTTGGTTGCTGCCGGTCTGCGGAAGCTGATAGGGGACCTCATCAAGCTGAGGCTCGTTGATGTGATCGCCACCACTGGGGCGGTAGTGTATCAGGACTTCTACCAGACCATGGGCTATAAGCATTACCGCGGCGATCCCAACTCCGATGATGTACTCCTTCACTCCTACATGATCGACAGGATCTACGACACTTATGTGGACGAGGATAAGTTCAGGGAGACCGATGTCAGTATCGGAAGGATCATGGATACCCTTGAGCCAAGGAAATATTCCACACGGGAGTTCCTTTCCGTTCTCGGAGAAAAGTGCCAGCACGATGAGGATTCCATTCTGGGAAATGCTTTCAGACAGGGAGTACCGATATACTGTCCTGCGATCTCGGACTCCTCCATCGGTATTGGCCTCTCCACCGCTTACAAGAGACAGAGGGGGTCCGGGACCTCGATGGAGAACATGTTCCATCTGGACACCATAAGGGACAATTACGAGATAGCCCAGATAGTCCATATGTCCCCTTCGACAGGCGCGATCTACCTTGGTGGCGGCGTCCCGAAGAACTACATAAACGACGCGATAGTCATGGCCGATATGCTTTTCGGGGGCCAGGACGGTCACGAGTACGCGTTCCAGATAACGATGGACCGACCGGAGTGGGGCGGACTGTCCGGGTCGACGCTCGGGGAAGCACAGTCCTGGGGGAAGATCGAGGCAGAGGCAACACATGCGATGGCCCATGTGGAGCTTTCCGTGGCGCTCCCCTTGATAGCGGCAGCCGTGATGGAGGGCCGGAACTGGAAACCCAGGGTTGGGCCCGTGTTCAAATGGGAAGAGGACCGACTCGTCTCTTTATAGCACCCAGTGTAGAAAATCACCAGGGATACCATTATAAAGGTGAAGTAGTTTAACCCCTCTCCCAGCCCGTAACTATATAACTGTACGGTTGTAAATTACGGTTTGCCGTTTGCATAGGTGATACAAGATGTACAAGATGATACAGCGCGAGGATGTCATCCGCATCCCCCCTCACTACCTCGGTAAGGACCTCGAAGTGGTTGCGGATTATCTGACCCGCAAGAACTTCGAGGGAAGGATGGACAACCTCAACAGGCTAGTCATCAACGCCACCGATGTGAGCCAGGTCGGGGCAGGCAGGATCGTTCATGGGGACGGTGCCATCTTCCAGGGGGTCAGGTTCAAGGCGCTCGTATTCCAGCCGATGCTCCATGAAGTGATCGAAGGTACCGTGGTGGAGATATTGAAGTTCGGAGCCTTCGTAAGGTTCGGCCCCCTGGACGGACTGGTCCACATCAGCCAGGTCATGGATGACCATATAGATGTGGACCTTGGCAACATGAGGCTGGTCGGGAAGGAGAGCAAGAGGGACCTGAAGGTCGGCGACCGGGTCAGGGCCAGGATAGTCTCCATGTCCATGAACGAGAGGTCGCCAAGGGAATCAAGGATCGGGTTGACAATGAGGCAGGCCGGCCTCGGAAAGATCGAGTGGCTCGAAGAGGAATACCAGCAGCGGCATGAACCAGAGGACGTCACCCCCAAGAAAAAGAAGAAGTGATCCCGATGTTAGCCTGTAAAAAATGCATGTTCCTTACGGACCAGGAGAAATGCCCTCTTTGCGGGGGGGAGCTATCCAAGGATTGGCAGGGTATGCTTTTCATAATCGATTGGGAGCATTCCAGGGTGGCGGATCACATGGGTATAAAGGCCAACGGTAAATACGCTCTCAAGGTAAGGTGAAATGGATGCTCTACATTCTGACGGACCATCTCAGGGTCGTCCTCAAGACCCCTCTGGGAGAACTCGTTCCCAACGAGGAGAGGACAATATCAAGGCTGAACGCCCTGATAACGGATCCGTTGGTGCTCGTTGGAGATGTCACAGCATCGGTCATGACGGGCATGGGATATGTTCCTGATATCATTCTGGTCGACAATCACACGAAGAGGGGTAAGGAGATACCGACGATCATCGGTAAGCCTTCAAAGGTTGTAAAGGTCAAGAACGAGGCCGGTATGATCGGCGGAGAGCTCTTTGAAGCAATAGAAAATGCCGTCGAGACCATGATAGTGGAGGATGAGGAACGAAAAGGGCCCATCCTTATAGAGGTGGATGGGGAGGAGGACCTATCCACGCTTGCGGCCATCGATCTGCTCCCGATCGGTGCAACGGTGGTTTACGGACAGCCCGATACAGGACTCGTGATCGTCAGGGTCGACAGGGATATCAAGAGAAAGGTAAAGGAAATGCTCCGGCAGATGGAGGTGTGATCTCATGGAGATAGACATATTGGAGAAACACGACAACATCCTTCTCGAGAGGACCGAATTGAAGGTGAAGGTAAAGCATGCAAAGGGGTCGACCCCATCCCGAAAGGACCTCTCCAGTGCGTTGAGCGAAGCTCTGGGTCTGAAGAAGGAGGTACTTGTTGTGGATTCAATGGTCAACCGCTTCGGCAGGGATGAGACCGAACTGATGGCAAGGATCTACAAGACCGTGGAGAAGGCGCGGTCTGTGGAGGACGACCATATTTTGAAAAGGAACGGTCTCTGGGAAGAGCCCAAGAAGAAGGATGGTAAGTGAGGCGTATATCATGAAAGCGAACGAGCTCTACGAGGTCCAGAACGACAAGATCCAGCGCAAGAGGAAGTTCTGTCCGAAATGCGAGGGTGCCTTCATGGCAGAACATGATGACAGGCTCTCCTGCGGCAACTGCGGATACACCGAATACAAGAACAAGTAATGAAAAGGATCCTTTTTCTCTCCATATACCCCCAGGGAAGAGCATCTTTCCCGGCATACGATTAGGCTTTGATCATGCCACTAAATATTTTTAGCGGGCCCGAGGGGATTCGAACCCCTGTGTGAAGCTCCGGAGGCTTCCAGGATATCCAAGCTACCTCACGGGCCCATGATTTGTAGGGTGAACGAAGTGAGCCCTATAAATCCTTCGAGAGTGGCTTAGCATATACGACCGATAGGATGGGGGGTGGGATGGAAAACCCTTCTCCGTAATTCGCAGAATGGAGGAGAAGCGGCTGTGTCATGTCCTGTTTCTTTCGGGGAAAGAAACAGCAGGATATCCAAGCTACCTCACGGGCCCATGGTTTGTAGACCGAACGCAGAGAGGTCTATAAACCCTTCGTGGAAGGTTGGCATATACGACCGATAGGAAGGGGCGGGGGGGGGGAGGAAAACCTTCGAGATATCAACGGTAATTGCTGGAGCATCTCA
>JAFGJI010000008.1 GCA_016929175.1 Thermoplasmatota archaeon
AGGGAGCCCCGTTGTTGATGTACAGGTTGCCGTCATCGCAGACGTAACCCCGGATATCGTAATATGAGCCGATGTATCCAACGTACTTGTGGACGAAATCCGAGGTCCACAGGTCAATGTTCCCGTCACGATCGAAGTCCGCCCAGGAGGATCCGATGGTATGCCCCCATGTGGGTCCCCACCATGATTGCCCGTAGACGCTACCTGCAGTGGCATCGTAGTACCAGTGAGGAGCATATGTTCCCGAGCAGTTCCTATCTTTTCCGACCTCATCGAAGGTCCCGTCCTTCTGGTTCTCGAACAGATGGTTCTCCCGTATCCTGTAATGCGAGACGTACGCATCCTGCCAGTGATCGTTGTTGTAGTCGCCCCAGGTCACGCCCCGGGAATAGAAGTTCTCCCCTGTCCTGATACCGACGCTTGCGGAGATATCGGTAAATGCCAGGCCGTTATCGTTCCGGAGGAAGTGGTCAGGGTAGTAGATGGGGTTACCATCGTTCCAGTCCTCCCCGTTGCCGACGTAAAGGTCGAGGTCCCCGTCACGGTCGAAGTCGCCCCAGGAGTTACCCGTGTTGGGATCTATGTTCTGCCATGAATTGAAGACGTCGGAGGAAACATCGACAAGCCTGTAGTCGGGAGGTCCCTGGTTCTCCCAGAAACGATCGGCGGTACCCTTTCCGCACCCCTGATAGAGGTCCTGGTATCCGTCCCCGTCCCAGTCCGCCCAGGCACCATTGGAGGCACCTGATGTGGTTGAACCGAACACGGAGGTCTGACGGGTGAAGTTCCAGTAAGGCGGCCCGTTGTTCTTGAACAACCTGGCACCGTTGAACAGAAGGTCCATGTAACCGTCGTTGTTCCAGTCGACAGCGGATATGAAGTTGGCTGCCGAGGTCTGATCGAACACTTCGGCACCGACATCGATGAAACTGACCTCCCGGGAGGGGTTTTTTTCCAGCTCATCAGATCGACCCCCTGACATCGGGGACAGCGGCAAGAGCATTGCAACGACAAGGAGGAACACGAGGGATCTCATCTGTTCTGCACCAATGGTGAAATGCATTCGGGGGAGATAAACTTGACCTCAGGGCGTGATATCGCCTGACCTTCCGCAGTCGGGACACCTGACCGTGAAGGTCTGATGTTTCTTTATGGCAGACAGTGGGACCTTTTCCTTGAAGACCCCGGAGCAGAAGGGGCATTCTATCACCACCTTCAGATATTTGCCCTCTTCCTCCGATCGTGGATGCGCTCTCTTAACCGTCACTTCCGTTTCCGGCTCCTTCCATTCTGGCAGTATCTCAATGCTTTCCTCCGCATCCTCCTCTTTCTTCACCTGTACGAGATCGTGGACCTTGGGGCCTTGCCTCCTCTCGATGTCCGGAGATGGCCCCGTATGCTTTTCCCTGTTGTCCCTCAAGAGGAGAAAACTCTCCGGGTCCATACCGATCTTTTGAAGCCTCCTCTCGAGACGCTTCCTGGCACTGGACCTCAAAAGGGTGGATATGAAGACCAGTATCAGAATGATGAGCACTAAGAGTAGGGCGACAAGAACGAAGGACCAGAGGTCCGCGCTCTCGTATACATCGGCGTCGCTGCCGATCACGTCGATGGAAACGGATCCTGTGTCCGAGAGCCCGTTGCTGTCCTTGACGGTCAGCAGTATCACCAGGTCCTCGCCGGCCTTTTCCGCCCTCCATGTGACTGTTGACCCTCTGAAGGTACTTCCGTCGGGCATGGTCCAGAAATATGTAAGGGGATCGCCGTCGGGGTCCCGCGAGCCTGTCGCGTCAAACTTGATGTCCTCTCCAACCGACCTTGCAAAGCTCCCGCCAATTATCTTGATATCCGCCGTAGGAGGGCGGTTGTCGTCCAGGAACGTAGGCTTGAAGCTGACGGCATTTACGGTGGTTTCCTCGTTGCCGACCACATCCACCGCGGTTACGGCCGCCCAGTACAGTTGAGATGCTACAAGGTCCGTGATCACGACCGAATCCTCGTCGGGGTCGTTGATCGTCATGTGCGGCGTTAGACCCGAGACATCGTCGAACCCGAAATCCTCGATGTATAAGTTGTAGCTTGCGAAGTCCCGTGCAGACGATGGATCCCAGTAGAGCGAGACCGCACCTTCGTCCACTACCTCCGCCGAAAGGCCTTCAACAGGAGCGGGAGGTTCCGTATCGAACGGGTCGTATCCCTCCCCAGAGACCATGATATCATCCAGGAACCAACCCTCACCATGACCTTCTTCATCAGCAACCACCGAGAACCTTATCCTGGTCCTGTCGCCGATAAAGGGAGAGAGCTCGAAACCATCAACACCCCAATCCTCGGTCCCGATGATCGCGTCAGAACCCGCGAGTGGACCGGATATATCCTCTTTTAAACTCCCGTAGGAAAAACCAAGTGGTTCGAGGACCTTCCAGACACCATCCTCTGTCAAGGCCTCCACCACTCCACCCGATGAACCCGGGGGTCCGAGAAAACTGTATCTGTGGTAGATGTAAAGAAAAGAATCCGTGTAATATGCAAGGTCTATCCAATCCGTTTCCATGTAAGCCCAGGTCGGGCCCGTGAAACCGGCCGAACCGTCCGGTGCACCACTTTCCGACCCGTACCAGAATGCCTTCTCACCTGACATTGAAAAACCTGCAAGAGCGGGGATCATGGTTATCCATTCAGCTTCTGCTATACCGTTCTGTATCGTCATATGGGATGTTCCCATAGAGGAATCATCGTAGTATATGGGGGAGAAGGACCTCATGTTGAAGGACCGCCCCTCCTGGTATTCTCCTCCGACAGTGAGGTTGATCCATCCTCTGAAAGGACCGGATGATGAAGGATACCAGTCCATGGATATACTACCCGATGATCCACTGGTGATCAATGAACGTTCGTAAAGATCAACATTCCCTTCCGCTGATTCGATATAGACAGTGGCATAGGTGTTCACGGGAACCGTCATTCCCTCGTCAATGATCTGAAATGTGATCCTCGCAGCCTCTCCCTGCGCCACTACCGGTGGGATGAAAGCATCGGACCCGAGTGAGATCATGGTCGCGGGTTTCTGCTCGCCTGAAACCTCTATGCTGTCGACCATGAATCCGTTGTCGTTGTATCCGTCCATGACATCCACCAACAGGAACCTGAACACCAGAGAATCGCCGAGCTCACTGCCGATCACGAATGTGTCCTCTTCCCATCCGGCGGTCCTTGACCCGTTGTATACCCTTAGATCGACCCAATCGCGGGAATCAATGCTGATCTGCAGGGTGCATCGGTCCATCCCCAGTATCTCACCGCTCTCCCCCTCCTCGTATTCCATCAGGGTCAGGTCCATCCAGTAAAGTAACGAGATCTCCAGCTTCCTGAAGGATGAGGTGTCCAACTCGGGTGAAAGGAGGTAGGCATTGGTCCCGTTGCTATATGTACCGTTAAGGGGGCACCCCC
>JAFGJI010000043.1 GCA_016929175.1 Thermoplasmatota archaeon
GGAGGGGGGGAAGGAACCAGGCCCTCAAGGGATCGCATTGCTGATAGAACAGGCCAGGGATAACAATATCACGGTGGTATTCGTCGAACCCCAGTTCGACACCTCGACCGCAGGTCAGATCGCTGATGCCATCGGCGGCAAGGTGGTGGCGGTCAACCCTCTGGCCATGGATTACACGGATAATATCCTGAAGGTGACCGAAGATCTGGTGGAAGGCTTCAAGATAAAGGAGAGCGATCGGTAAGAGGAGAGTGGTGCCGATAAAGAAGAAGGAGCTTGCGCTGGAGATAGAGAACCTTTCCGCAGGATACGACGGAGAATTGATCATCCTGGATATCGACCTCAGGGTCGAGCACGGCGAGTTCTTCGGATTGATAGGTCCCAATGGCGGTGGCAAATCCACCCTCCTGAAGGCAATACTCGGATTGATACCGCCGGCAAAGGGGACGATCCGGGTGTACGGGAAGGAGCCATCGGTGGGGAGAAGGTATATCGGTTACGTCCCCCAGTATGCAACCTTCGACAAGGATTTCCCGATAACGGTCCAGAATGTGGTCATGATGGGAAGGAGGAGGCACAAGGGTATCAAACCCTGGTATTCAAGAAAGGACCTGGAAGTGGTGAAGGATTCCCTCTCGAAGGTAGGTATGCTTGAATACATGAACAGGCACATCAATGCCCTCTCCGGAGGGCAGAAACAGAGGGTGTTCATAGCACGGGCCCTTGCTTCGCAGCCGAGGATGCTGCTTCTCGATGAGCCCACTGCTTCGGTCGATGCTCCGATCGAGGAATCCATCTACAAGCTCCTGTCCGAGCTCAACAGGGACATGACGATAGTCCTCGTCACCCACGACATCGGCATCATCTCCTCCAATGTGGGGACGGTTGCATGCCTCAACAGGCACCTCTTCACGAACAATGATCAGACCATCTCTGCGGATATGCTCGAGGAAGCGTACCAGTGTCCCGTGGACCTGATCGCCCACGGCGTCCCCCACAGGGTGCTGCGCCCTCATCGGTGACAGGAGGAGAGGAAAGATGCTTGATATGGTGGAATATCTCGATGTTCCTTTCGTTCAGAGGATGCTTCTCGCAGGCATCCTCGCCTCACTGGCCTGCGGTGTCATAGGGACCCTTGTTGTTGTCAGGAGGAAGGTCTTTCTGGCCGGGGGGATATCCCACACTTCCTTCGGCGGTATCGGCTTTGCCTATTACATGCAGCATCTCGGTCTGACCTGGTTCGATCCGATGCTTGGAGCCGTCCTGTTCGCGATCGGGGCAGCCCTCCTGCTCGGCTCCGAACCGTTCAAGAAACGATACAGGGAGGATTCCACCATTGGGGCCCTCTGGGTGATCGGGATGGCCGTGGGGGTGCTTCTGATAAACCTCGTGGACCACAATAGAATAAGGGTCCTCTCCTTCGAGGCGATACTGTTCGGGAACATACTCCTCACATCAACATCGGACATCATCATCATTGGGATCATAATGTCGGTGATATTCCTGTTCATTCTTTTGTTCTTCAAGGATATCGAGATCCTTGCCTTCGACGAGGAATACGCAAAGATAACAGGGGTCAGGGTAACCCTTCTGAACACGGCCATCCTGATATTGACTGGCCTCACGGTCACTCTCCTGATAAAGATCGTCGGTGTTGTCCTGGTACTTGCCATGCTGGCGATACCGGCGGCTATCTCCAATCTCTTTACCAAAAGGCTGTCGACCATGATGGTGGCCGCTTCGGTACTTGGTCTGCTCCTGACCACTGCGGGAAACCTAATCTCCATCGAACTCGATACTCCGCCGGGGGCCACGATCGTCGTGTTGATGGGTGTTGCTTATACCCTCTTCCTTATGGGTAAATCGATTTATATCAAGATACTCTCATTTCGAGCAGGGACATGATCCCGAGGAAGGTATGACCCATGTACGAGCTAGAGAGAGTTGAGGGAGATAACCGGGGCGATGTCAGGCTCTATGCCATCAGCACCTGCGTCTGGTGCAGGAGGACCAAGAAGCTACTCGAGGACCTCGGGGTCGGTTACAGCTACGTCTTCGTGGACCTGCTCGACCGCGATCCCCGTAGCGAAGTGGAAGCCGAGGTCATGAAGTGGAACCCAAGGTGCTCCTTCCCCACAATGGTAATAGATAACAAGAGATGCATAGTCGGGTTCCAGGAGGAAGAGATCAGGGAGGCCCTTACATATGGTGGATAATATAAGGGTGACATCGGAGAAGGTCGAGGGTCTTTACCGGAAGCTTGACAGGGATGCCAGGAATGCGGGCTACAACCTGAATCCGGATACCGCATTCACCAGGGAGCTTGTGGAGGGTTTGCTGGTCAACGAAAAACGCTATGGCTACTGGGCGTGCCCATGCAGAGTAGCCGAGGGGGATATCGAAAAGGACCGCGACATCGTCTGCCCCTGCGATTATCGCGACCCTGACCTGGCGGAGTTCGGGTCCTGCTTCTGCGCTCTGTATGTTGATGACGAGATAAAAAATGGAAATAAGAAGGCACGTTCCATCCCGGAGAGAAGACCCGATAGAGAGACCCGGGAGCATGCCAGTAAGGAGAAGGAAGAAGCAATAACGAGGCCGCAGGAGGCCGGTTCCTTCAAACCCCGCCTTCCGGTATGGAGATGCACCGTGTGCGGATATCTTGCGGCCCGTGAGGAGCCCCCACTGGTCTGTCCGATATGCAAGGCGAAAAAGGACCGCTTCGAAAGATTCTTGTGAAAAAGTGATTGTTAACAGTAAGGTTCTTTTTCAAATTCCATATGACCTGTAACTTCCTCCCGTCGATCATTCATCGAAACGCAAGTTCCACATCCAGCCAAATTAGACCGTCAATTAAGATCCTCATTTGGCGGACTTGTGAAAAAGTGATTGTCAACAGTAAGGTTCTTTTTCACAAGTGTACATAAAAAAAGGGAGAGGGAAAACCCTCTCCCGCTCTGTAGAGATATCACCGCCAGTTCAGGCGTTGCGCTTCTCCCACCATCTCTGGACGGGTTCGTATCCCCACTCGCCCCTTGTGTACTTCATGTATACGACATATCCGACAAGGATGACCGCAAGGACGATCAGCAGGTACCACCATTCGAACCATCCATCGTTTTCCTTGACGGATATCTGTGTCTCGAGCTTGTTGTTCTCCTCGTTCATCTCGGCTATGTCGCCGTTGAAGTCCACATAGACCGTTACGGTGTGCGACCCTTTGCTCTTGGGTTCGAAGGAGAAGTTGAAGTAGTGTGTCACTCCGGGTTCCAGGGCTGCGGTTATGATCTCTTCCTTCAGCTTGCCCTCGCCGTCCCAGCTGACCCTGAGGGTCCATGTATCATTCACCTTGACGGTCCCGTCGTTGGAATAGGCGATGGAGACCTTTGCCTTCTCGCCCCTGCGGAGGTCTGTCTCCTTGGGGTCCGTGAAGGTGAGGCTCTTCACCTGAAGGTCCGGTCCGCTGACAAGAAGGACCTTTTCCGCCCATCCCTCCAGGCCGGACATGTCCTTGACGGACAGGTTGATTATGTAGGTCCCTGGCTTCGTGAAGGTGTAGTTGAATACCTTCTCATTGCCTATCTCCTCCTGGACCGTCCAGTTCTCATCCTCTCCTCTTCTGTACCATGTCCATGCAACGATGTCATCCTTGAGGTTCCCGGTGGTCCTTGGATCGTATGACTGGGTTGCGTTCATCTCGACCACATCACCCTGGTCCACGTCGGAGAATGGTTTTATGACGGCCATGGGCTTGGTGGTATCCGAGACGACCACCGTGCTCGAGTTCAGAAGCTCGATCTCGTTCCCGACAGCGTCAACGACCCTGAGGGTGACATTGAACTCACCGGGGTCGGAGAACTGGTGCTCCACGACCTCGCCGTTGACGGATTTCGTCCCGTCCGAGAACGTCCAGACCCAGTCGACTATCTCGCCTTCTCCGTCATCGGCGCTCGATGCGTTGAACACGATCAGTTCATCCTCATCGGTCACGTATTTCCCGTTCTCCATGGTGACGTTCTCCTTGCTCTCCTTGTAGATGAGCGTGTAGTCCTCGATGGTAGGGGCTTTGCCGTCAGGCATGAGGCCGATCCAATCGACATTGGACAACAGCATCGAGGTGTCCTTCACCTGAAGCGTGATGTTGTGGAATCCGTCCTTGTGGGCAGTGAACTGGAAGGTTATCTCCTTCATCTCGGTCAGGTCGATGTCCGATCTGGCCACGAACTTCTCATCATCATCGTCCCATATCTTGATGTTGTCTGGGAGGCCGCCCCAGATGTAGCTTTCGATGCTTCCCACGGTATCAAAGGAATTCTTTCCGGTGAGGGTGATGTTCTCGTTCAATTTGACCGTGTAGTTCTTCGGTTCGACCATGTAGAATTCATAGGAGTTCACGAAGCCGAGGACCGCTTCGGGGGCCTTCTTCACCTTGGCATTGAACTCGATAGGCTCGTAGACCCTCAGTTTGGAGGAGTTGTCGTCGATGAACTCGGCCTTGTCGCCAAAGTCCCCGAGGATCTCGTACCCCGCCGGAAGGATGATGTCAACGACCTCTGCATCGAGCACGGCGAATATCTCCACTCTGATATCGTCCTTGCCGACCTTGATGTTCAGCTCTGAAGAGTAGTGCGTGGTCATCGTGATGACCGGGTTCACACCCTCCGTGGAGTCCCCTTCAAGCATCTGGACCTCGACCATGTAACTCTCGTCCTCAGCGGTGTAGAACTCATTGTTGACCTTGAGGAAGCTTTCCGTGTTGAGGTATGTTGGTCCCGCCTTCTTGACCTCCATCCTGGTATCGTTGACCTCGTCACCATCGACCCGGAGCCAGTCTGCGGTGAACGGTGTTCCAGCGATCTGCATCCTGGGCGTCCCGAAATCATTCAGGGTCCCGAAGAGCCTGGAGTTGCCGTCAAGGGTCCACACGGTGGAAATGAGAGGGTTCTTGATATCAGCTGCCAGGTTCACGGTGGTCACCTTTCCCTCCTCGTTGGTGATCTTCGCCATCTCGAAGACCTCGCCATCGGGTTTGTAGTATGTGTTGCTTTCGAGGTCGATGTCCTCAACGAGCAGAGGCTCATAGCCCTGGGCCTCGATCAGAATATCGAAGATGGACCCATAGAGAGGAAGCGATATTGCACCCTCGAAATCCCTGCTTACAGGGACAATGTGTCCATTGTTCTGGTCCCATACGGTCACGTCTATACCGGGTATGTTCACGGAGCCGTTCATCACAAGACCGATGATCATGTAGGAGTTCTCCGGGGCCGCCGGTCTTCCGACCAGGGGGGCCTCGAGGTCCATGGTCCCGTTGAGGATGAACGAATGGCTGTAGGTGACCTTGTTCTTGGAAAAGACGATCATATGGAGTGCCTCTTCCTGGGGTCCGGATATGTTCGCATATCCCTTTGGTGTCGTCGCTTCGGTAAGATGTATGCCGCCATCTCCGAAGAGATGGACCTTTGCGTCCTCGACATCATCTCCGTTGAAGGTGACATGGACCCTCGCCATTGCATCGATCCCTATTATATTGAGCCTTATCTGATGAACATTGTCATCATTATCAGCGGTAAGCTTGTAGACCATCTTCGCTGTATCCTGCGGGGTGAAACCCTCCGCCGAGGCATAGACCTGGTATGAACCAGGTATCACATCGGCCTCGTACCTGAGGTCGCCAGGATCCCAGTCCAGGTCGTATCTGGATCCGGTGTGGACGTTCACACAGTAGACCGTTGCATCGTTGATCGTTCCAAGAAGATTGTCCCTTACGACAACTTTCAGGTTAGCCATTCCCTCTGCCGAAGCGCCCGCGGGAACCACGAATACGCCCGCGAGGGCCAAAGTGAGCATCAGCAGGATGCCCGTCACCTTGCTTCGCGCCATGCTTGACATCAGATGTCCTCCGAATTCACGTCCGAAATATACCAGGTACTAGCTGGCTTTTGCCCCAATAGGCTTTTCTTATATAGCTATTTCGTGATTGGCCCACAGGGTTGCTCTGGCGGCCAATATGTCCGTCAGAGTGAAAACCCTTTAACGATTCCTCTTATATAAACTCGACCCTCATTGAAGCGCTTTAGAGTGTATTATCCACAATGCTCAATGTACATTAAAGGCTCCTTTTCAGAAACGAACAATGATACAGCAAGGGGAAGGCTGAGCATACCCGGGAACCGACCGGTCCCGATCATGCCGTCTGGGGATCCTTCTTGCCGATCTTCAGCCCGTCCCCGTCCCTGAACAGGCTCGACAGTCTTGAAAAGAGCGTGTCCTTCTTGATATCGGCCATGAGGGCGTATCTGAGGACCTCCTTGAAGGTGGAAACGGGAATGACCTCCACCTTGCCCTCGAACCTGTCCTCCAGGATAACGTCGTTGAGGTTCATCCTGGGAATGAGCACACGCCGTATCCCGACCTTTGCCGCAGCCTCTATCTTCGCGGTCACTCCGCCGACCGGAAGGACCTCCCCTCTTACGGAGAGGGAGCCGGTCATGGCAAGCGACATATCCACCGGAACATCCTCCAGAGCGGAGATTATCGCGGTTGCAATGGATATGGAGGCGGAATCACCCTCCACCCCGTGGGTATCGACGAACTGGATATGCAGGTCATAATCGGAGATGTCCTTTCCGGTGATCTTCTTGATGAGGGCCGAAACGTTCTGAACGGATTCCTTCGCGATCTCTCCAAGGCTTCCAGTCGCGATTATTCTTCCTTCCTCCTTGGAGGATGCGGGTGTGACCTCGGCAGCGACCCGGGCAACGATACCCGACATTTCCGACAGGCTCTGGTCACCCTGCATGACGGCGAGGCCGTTGACCATTCCCACCAGGAAGCCCTTGTTTGTTATGGACGCATATTCCTTTCTCTTCTTTATCTGGTGATCGACCACCTGCTGCTCCAGAGACCTCGAGAGCACTTTTCCGGCCCTGACATCCTTGGCGGTGACGAACTTGCTGCTTTTTTCCCTGGTGAGGTCTCCTGCCGCTCTCACGAGTCCTCCCAGCTCCCTGAACCTGAGGGAGAGCTGACCGCGGACACCGGCCCGCCTCTGGGCCTCTCTTATAACCTCTGCTATGGCCCCTGCGTCGAAGTTGGGTATCTTCCCATCCTTCTTCACTTCCTGGGCGATGAAGCGGACGATCTTCAGACGGTTCCTTTCGGTGTCCTTCATCGTGGTGTTTACGTAGACCTCGTAACCGTAACCGCGTATCCTTGACCTCAGTGCCGGGTGCATGCCCCCGTACCTCTGACCGTCTGGACCCTGCTTCCCGTAAACGGAATCCAGGTTCCCGGCCGCCACTAGTATGAAATCGCAGGGGACCGGTTCGGTCTTCACCATTGCGCCGGCCGACCTTTCCGATTGTCCGTAAATGGAGAACTTCTTCTCCTGCATGGCCGTGAGCAGGGCCTGCTGCGATTCTTGCCTGAGAAGGTTGATCTCATCGATGAAGAGTACACCCCTGTGTGCCTTGTGTATGGCCCCGACCTCCACCCGTTCATGGGGAGGTGTTTCCAATCCTCCTGACTGGAAAGGATCATGCTTTACATCTCCCAACAGAGCACCGGAATGCGCTCCGGTCGCATCGATGAACGGCGCCCTTGCATTCCTGTCATGCCCTGTCAGGAGCTTGGGTATCAGTTCATCCTCCTTCTTGGACATGGAGATGAACCTTGAGAAGAAGTAGATGCCGATGGCGATCATCGACCCGATGACGAGTATCATTATATCCTTCTCGTAAAGGAAGTATACGAAAGTGATCACCATTATCGCCCCGATTATCAGGAACTTCCAGGAATTCTTCTTCTCCTTCCTGACCTGTGCCTGGGCCTTTTGAACCTTGACGATCTCCTTCCCCTTGCCGCCAGGAACCGTGCGTATCCTGGGCTCGTTGGGATCTTCGGGATTGGGAAAGACCATTATATCCTCAAGCTCCTCCGGTGGAAGATATTCGGTCATGGAACTAGCTATCATCGACTTTCCCGTTCCAGGGTCGCCGATCAGAAGCAGATGGCGTCTCTGCTCCGCCGCCTTCTTGGCAACCTCCACGCCCTCCTTCTGTCCGATGACCTGAGCCATCATGTTCTTTGGGACCTTCACATCCGCAGTGGAATTGATGCCCTTTCCCTTCAGCCATCTGCGAAGTTCCGCCACGGTATTCCTTTCCGACAAGCTTTCTTTCCCTGCC
>JAFGJI010000044.1 GCA_016929175.1 Thermoplasmatota archaeon
ATCGGACCGGCAAAGGAGAAAGCCCTCCTGGAGCTCGGGAAACGGAAGAGTATGGAATTAGAAGCCATGAGGCCGGGACTGAAAGAGGTCCTTGAGGCCATCCCCAGAATGTCTCAACGCACGATCTCTTCCCTTCTAGGGAGCGGATACGATTCGTTCGAGAGCTTCAGTGACAAGACCGAGGATGACCTTCGCCAGGTGAGGGGAGTCGGCCCAAAGATGGCTGGAGAGATCATGAAAGCGGTAAGAGCTTACTTCGAGACCTACCATCCGGCGGAAGAAGCGGCAACCCCCCTTGTCGAGGAGGCCACCGCCGAGGTCGAACCCGAAGAGACCGAAGCAGTGGACAAGGACGAAAGGTCGCTTGTTCAGAGGGTCATCGACGCCATAAGTGGTTTTTTCGGAGGTAGGAAGGACAGTTCATCAGAGGAGGCCGAGAAGGGGCCCTCGGAGGAGAAAGAGGAACCGCAGGAGGTTCCCGGGCAGGAAGGTCCCGAACCGGACCAGGTTCGGGATGATGAACATGAAGACGGGGAGGCTCAAAAGGAAGTGTCAGATACAGAGCCTTCCCACAAAGAGGAGATGATGGCAGAGTCCTCCGAGGATAAGATCGATGGTGAAAAAGAGGACGGGGAGCAGGTCAAGGGAAGCGAGGAAGAGCAAGTACCTCCTCAGAAAAAAGGGTTCATGGAAAGGATAAAAGAGATGATATTCGGCAAAGGCCGAGAGGGGGAGGCTGAGAAGAGCGAGACATCCATTGAAGAGGCATCAGCAGTTCCCGTGGAGGTAGCGACAGCGGAAGAAACTCCCGTGGAGGGAACGGTCGAAGAAGAGGAGATCGAGAAACCCGCGGGAGAGGAACAAACTGACGAAACCCCCTCCGTTGAAGAGATGAAAGAAGTTGAGAAGAAGGAATATACTGCCTTCGAGGAAGTGCCTGGTATCAGTAAAAAGACTGCCGAAGCATTGAGGAACGCGGGTTACCTTAGCATCGAGGAGCTTATGGAGGCCGTTCCCGAGGACCTGATGATGGTGGAAGGGATAGGCAGGATTACCGCAGAGAAGATATGCAGATCTCTCAAGGGGTAAGGAATGGAAGGGAAGGATGTGACCCGGAGGGTTACGGTATACCCGTTCAAAATATCAGGCATTACAGACCGAAGTTCCCTTCTGGGACTGCTTGGGTCCATGAACGTCAACGGCATACCCGTGATGATGGATATGGATTCGATATTCAACTGTCTTCATCTTTCCTCTTCGATCATGCATGCTGCCAGGTCCATATTTCACAACGAAGCCCGTGCCAGGGAGCCCTCCATCGAGGTCCTGAGATGGCTTTCCGGGTCGCATCAGGTTTCCCGTGGGTTGGGGCATGCTGGTCCCGGGAACACAACGGAAAAGATGTTGCTTGCCGTACTTCCTGCTGATTGGCCAATGGAGCAAGATACGGAAGGATTGCCGGAGGTGGCGGAGGAGGTTTGGCAAGGGGTGCCTCTTACATCCATCATTCCAATGGACCTTCCGGTCCCTTATGGGGGCATAAAAGCATTGAGAAGGCTCGGACTCGACGTGGGGCAATACGAAGATCACCGAGAAATGGAAAAAGCAGTCCTTGAAGCAGTTTGCATGCAAGGATCGAGATGAAACGGAGCCGCTCGTGTTGGACCGTGTGAGAGGCCCGGTTCCCGGCGCTTCCGCGTGAAAACGATTTTAAGGGGTGAGCGTTCTAACAAATAACGGATGTTGGCATCCATGAAGGTCAGCAGATTGAGGCTCTCCATCGGCACGGCGATCGCTCTCGGCTTGATGAAGGGCCAGCTGCCAGCTCCTCCCACCACCGCCTACATCATGGTGGGTTCCAGATGTATCAACAACTGTGCGTTCTGTACCCAGGCAAGGGAAGCAGTGGGGGGCTCAGATATGCTCAGCAGGGTCATCTGGCCGGAATTCAGCACTGAAGTGGTTCGAAAAGCCCTTGCGGGATCGAAGAGCGTGGGGATGTCAAGGATATGTTTTCAGTGTCTGAACGACCCATCTGTTCTTCCGGAACTTCCCGAGTTGGTAACGGTATTCAAGAGTAGATCAGGTCTGGACGTGTCCGTTTCGATATCGGCTGTGGGTGCTGATATGCTTGAAGAACTCAAAGAGGCGGGAACCCGGAGGGTGGGGATCGCCCTTGATGGTGCATCACCGGAAGTATTCGAAAAGATCAAGGGGTCCCGCGCAGGGAACCCCTACACATGGGAAGGCAACTGGGGGGCCCTCATGTCGGCGGTCGGGATATTCGGAAGGATGATGGCAACCACCCATATCATCGTGGGACTGGGGGAAACGGACCGCGATATCGTCGAGGTACTTTCAAGATGTTCGAAAATAGGGGTGCTGGTCTCCCTTTTTGCCTATACCCCGATGAAAGGTACCGGATATTCGGGAATGGCCCCGGAACTTGACAGGTACAGGGCGCTCCAGGTCGCCCGGGCTCTTGTAATGGAGCATGGGTTATCCGATGGATTCAGTTACGATGCGGAAGGGAAACTTATCGGATTTCCACCTGGCCTGGAGGACCACGGACTAGACTTGAGGGAGATATTCCGGACCCGGGGATGCCCGGGATGCAACCGTCCATACTACAATGAAAGGCCGAGAGGGCCGATGTACAATTTTCCAAGAAGGCTTGAAAAGGAGGAAGCCTCCAGATCGTGGTCCGAGGCCTTGGGTTACCTTGAAAGGAACTGGAAAACTCTTTGATCCGGGCGATGACATTTTTTAAAAACCATTATCAATGGGTTAGCTCCCTTCACGTAAGCAGAGGGTGCTCGGGGGACCATCAAGGATGAGGTTCAAACTGCTGGCTTCCGGTGTGGGAACGATCCTGCTGTTGTTCCCTTTCAGTCTGCTCCTTCCATTCATTACCGGACTTGTATACAGGGAGCCCGTTCTCGAGTTATCAATGGCATATCTGTTGCCCGCTTTGTTCTCGTTCTTCATAGGGCTTCTCCTCACCGCCTATGGCGGAAGGGCTGATCGGGTAGCCCAGGACATGCGCCATGTCGAGGCTCTTGCGGTGGTGGCCCTCACCTGGATCATCGTCGCAGTCATCGGCTCCCTGCCGTTCATGGTGATAAATACTCTGCCCAACTTCGTGGATGCGTTCTTCGAATCGATGTCGGGTTTCACAACGACGGGTTCCTCGGTCATAGTCGAGATCGACGGGCTCCCGAGGTCAATCCTTCTATGGAGGGCACTTACCCAGTGGCTCGGAGGGTTGGGTATTATAGTCCTCATGGTTGCCATATTCTCCATGCTTCTCGGAGGGACCAAGGCCGGAAGGCTGCTCATGAAGGGAGAGGTTCCGGGATTTGCTAGCGAGAAGATGGTTCCCAGGATCAGGGACACAGCGAAGATCTTGTGGGGCATTTACGGGATGATCACGGTATTGCAGATAGTCCTCCTCGTCCTGCTGGGAGTATCACTGTACGATTCGGTCTGTCACACCTTCACAACACTTTCCACGGGGGGATACGGAACACATACAGAAAGTATAGGGTACTTCAAAACCTATGCTTGGGCTCCCGTCATCGAGTTGGTCTTCGTGGTCTTCATGATCCTCGGAAGCGTGAATTTTCTTCTTCATTACAACTTCCTCAAGGGGAACTTTAGATCATATTTCAGGGACGCGGAGTTCAAGGTCTACATTTTCATACTCCTCACACTGTGGTCCATCGTTGCCCTCGACCTTGCGATAAATAACATATACGCCCCTGTAGAAGCTGTCAGGGCTTCGATCTTCAACGTCACATCAATTTATTCCACATGCGGTTACGCGACCGAGGATTTCAACCAGTGGCCGCCTCTTTCCAGGTTCATAATGATAGTGGCAATGCTGATGGGCGGTATGACAGGATCCACCTCGGGGGCCATAAAGACAGCGAGGTTCATCATTGCTTTCAAAGCTGTTTCGAGAAGCTTGAGAAGAATAGGACATCCAAGATCGCTGCTTTCCATTCGGGTCGGCAAGGTGATTTTTTCAGATGATATAGCAAGGGGGGTGGGCGTATTCATCTTCGCGTATCTCTCGATGTTCATATTTTCATCTTTCATAATGACACTGGTAGGATTGGATCTGATTTCCGCAATTTCATCAGTCGCAACCACCATGGGAGGGGTTGGCCCAGGTCTGGGAATGGTTGGTCCATCCTTGAACTTCGGATCGATCAATGTTCCGGGGAAGCTGATATTGTCCTTTCTCATGTGGTTCGGAAGGCTCGAGCTGATAACCGGGATCGTACTTTTCCTGCCTTCTTCCTACAGGTCTTGAATTCGAACGAAAAATATTTTTTGCATGTTGAGTATGGACAATTGTGTTGGATCCATTGGAATTCCAGCTCGACCACCATAGTGCTGACCTTGGACCGGGGAAGCAGCTCGCTCCTGTCAGAGCCAGGAATATGATCTTCAGGACCGGAAAGGGAGTTAAGCTGTCTTCCTCTAGAAGACTTGAGAACATCTATCTCGTTGCTGTCGGTATCAGGCCGTCATCGATGTTCCATCCGGAAAGCATAGAGGAGATGCTCGCGGTCCATGATCTGGCACGGAAGCTGGGGCTCGGGATGGTCGTCAGAAAATGCGGCACCCTCGTATACAAGGTGTTCCTTTTCGGCAGGGAGAAGGAGGAGCTCGCATTCAGGATCCCTGACCTCTACGAGACGATGGGTTTCAAGGAGTTCATAGTTGCCCAGATCACAATAGCAAACCTCACCGGCAAGTTCCTTGATTACCCAAAATGCTGCGTTGAGAGTTTCATTGACCATCTTATGCATGCGACAGACCAGGATCAGGAAGCCCATGACCGGTTGATACTGGATAGGAACCCAGATCCAGGTGCATTTTTCGTTGAGAGGTTCGTTCCCTGCAATATCGGATGCATGTATGCCATTGCAGAAGGTGAGAGGATACTGGGCGGATTGCGCCGGCTCGAACCGGAACTGGCAGAGATCTATCTGAAACTGCGGACCGAGCACATGGAGGATTTCAGGTCCGGAAGGATACTCAGGGAGAAGGCCGCAAGGGACAAACTGCTCTCAGTGCCATTCCCGGAACCGGGCTGGCGTGGAGAAGACGGGAACTGATAGGATCGAAAAGGCCAGGCCACCTGGATGTTCACCAATCCCCGTCGGGGAAGACATACGGGTTGCCGAAAAGATGCCCACAGTCCCTGCAGAGGATATCGTTCGTGTTGATGTCAGAAAGTGAAACACTCTTCGTATCAATGTTCTTGCCTGAATGCATTATACAGAATCTCTGTGATGAACAATAAGGACATTTGATCTCCATTTCTTATCACCATTTCATAAATGTATTATCAACTACATAAATTTTTATCATCCTGTCGCCGTTTTTCCCCTATAGTTGTTATTTTATGGGTAAGTTTTGAGGATTTCTGTTACTTTTCGGCTAGCACGAATCCGAATTCCATGATGCTCTTCTCGTATTACTGGAAAATGTTATATTGAACAGTGTCCACTTTTACGAAGATATCCACGAAAGCAATGATCTTCTGGTTGGTTTGTTGTAAAAATGTATACATTGTAACGAGATGAACCGTTTTCTCACCCTTGAGGTCTAGTCGGGACGGGGACCTTGTATCGGCTTGTACGATATGGTTCTGATCATGTCCTTTTATGGGATATTCGATGATGTTACAGTTATGTAATGACCGCATCAGCCCGCTCCGGAAGAGCCGACCATTTCTTCTCTGCGAAATCCTCATTTGAAGAGCTTCTCCACTTCGGTCCTGAGATCGGGCTTTCCGATCACTTGCAGGTCGTATGTCACCCTGAAAATGGGTTTGTTGACCTTGACGACCCTGTTGATATCGATAGGGGTTCCGGTCACAACGATATCACATGGGGTGTTATTGATGGTCTCTTCAAGGTCCTTTACCTGGTCGTTACCGTAACCCATTGCGGGCAGAATGTCCATGAGGTGATCGTACTTCTCGAAGGTATCGACGATCGATCCGACCGCATAGGGCCTGGGATCGACGATCTCTCCCGCCCCGAATTTGGCAGCGGCAATATATCCCGCACCGTATTCCATCCCCCCATGCGTCACGGTGGGGCCGTCCTCGACGACGAGGACGGTCTTTCCCCTGATCGCATCGGGATCCGTGACCGATACGGGCGATGCCGCATCGATGATGACCGCTTCGGGGTTGACCATGCGCAAGTTGGCCCGAACTTCCTCGATATCCTCCGGATATGCCGTGTCTATTTTGTTGATGATCACCACATCTGCCATCATCACATTGACCTCCCCGGGGTAATACGAAACCTCGTCTCCTGCCCTTAGGGGGTCGACCACTGTTATGAACAGGTCCGGTTCGATGAAGGGCATATCGTTATTGCCGCCGTCCCATATTATCACATCGGCTTCCTTCTCGGCCTCCCTTAGGATCGCCTCGTAATCGACACCGGCGTAGACAATGGACCCCCTGTCGATGTGAGGTTCGTACTCCTCCCTCTCCTCGATGGTGCAATCATGCCTGTCGAGGTCCTGATACGTTGCGAACCTCTGAACCTTCTGCTTCACCAGGTTTCCGTAGGGCATGGGGTGTCTTATTGCCACACACTGCTTTCCCATGTCTCTCAAGAGCTCAACGATGTAACGGGTGGTCTGGGATTTGCCGCATCCGGTCCTGGATGCGCAAACGGCTATCACCGGTCTGTCGGACCTCAACATTGTTCTCTTGTGGCCCATGAGCATGAAGTCGGCACCGGTCGAGTTCACCCTTGCAGAGATATGCATTACCGTATGGTAAGGCAGGTCCGAATAGGCTAATACACAAATGTCCACATCGTTCTCCTCGATGAGTTCCTCCAGGTCCTCCTCGGGTTTGATGGGAATTCCGTTGGGATATAGCTTGCCCGAGAGCTCCGGTGGATACATCTTGTCGTCTATACCGGGTATCTGTGTCGCGGTGAAGGCCACCACATCGTAATCATCGTTGCCCCTGAAAAACATATTGAAGTTGTGGAAGTCGCGCCCTGCAGCCCCCATTATTATTACCTTGGTCCTTGTCATCCATCTCATCTCCGGTCCAGACGTTGTCACGGGCAATACCACCATCCGGGCTCCGGGACCCAACAAGTGGATGGCAACATTCGCACGGACCGCTCCCGTGCGGTCATGGACTCACTCCCCGTAAAATGGAAGGGGGTCATTAAATTTGCGCAGATGTTCTGAAAAGGCAGGTCCCCAATGGTCATGGTCATAATGATAATAGAATTCTATAAATAAGACCAGGATCATGCAAATCTTGTAGGTGAGTTCCATGAAACACCAAGCAAGATCCATGGGGATCGCAGCCATACTGATACTTTCTTCCTTTTTGATGGTCGGTGTGATCGCCCGGGAAACGGACATGCGCAACGAGCCCAACGTCCACGGCATCGTGAAGGATGCCCTGACCGAGGAACCTCTCCATGCTTTTATACACTTCGTGGGAAGGGAAAAGGACATCCTGTACGAGGTGGAGACCGCAAGGGATGGCATTTTCAACATATATCTCCCCTCTGGCGACTATATCTGGAAGGCCGGGGCCGAGGGCTACGAACCTGGAAGGGGCGAGATCACGATAGGAGGTGATCCCGTGAGACTTCCGGTATTCCTCGACCCGATCGAGGAAGACCCGGAGGACCCTGATGAGCCACCAGAGTTCAATGTCGCAGGAATGCTGGTGGACGCCGGTACCGGTGTGGGGGTCCACGGCCTCATGGCCTTCTGGAACCTGGACGGAAAGGGTACCCAGATAGAGACCGATGAGAGAGGCTATTTTACGATCCTCTTACCGCCCGGACCGTGGATGTGGAGGGCATCTGCAAGAGGATACGAGGTCCAGGAAGGCCGGATCCTTGTTGGAAGGGAGTCGATCAGGTTGGTGGTCGAGCTCATACCTCTGGAGCAGGACCCGGAACCTCCGGAGCAGAGGTTCGGCATCCTTTACGGCCATGTGATAACCCCTGAGGGAAAGCCCATCCCCGGAGCCATGGTATGTCTCCATCCGATAATGCGGGATGAACCCCCTATGGAACCTGGAATTCCGGAGGACCCGAATGTCCGCCCCCAGGAAACCGATATGCTCCCGATCTCCGGAGAGGGTCCGGACGGGCAGAAAACCAGGGGTGAGAATGATGTTGTCACATCGATCACCTATCGAGAGTTCCATGCGAGATTATCGGATAGGTTCGATGAGCAGGTCCTGAAGAGGATATTTTCCGCGGCGGATGCTGATGGGGACGGTATACTGAACGAGAGAGAAATACTGAAAGCCCGTACTCTTATCAGGGAAGTCTCCGGTGAGGGCACCCCGGAAAACCCAAGGGTTCCTGAGAGAACACCTCTCCGGACCACCACCAATGAGGACGGAATGTTCAGAATGAAAGTTCCGTTCGGTGAATTCGTAGTTGAAGCCGAAGCAAGGGGTTTCCATCCCAACAGGGTACCCGTGAGGATATCCCCAAGGATGGAGGAATACAAGGTCAGGATAATCCTCGAACCGATCATTGAAAGACCGGATAGGGACCCTGGACGGATGAAGGTCAAGTTCTCAATGATGGACCAGAACTCCGACGGCAACCCCGAGAAGGTGGATCTCATCGCTGATCTCGATGGAGACGGTGTATTCGAGGTCGAGTATCACATGATAGATCGTACATCCGACGGGAATCCCGAATCCGTCGAGTGGGTTCTGGACATTCCCGTGGAAATGTGGGAGAAGATAATGGGAATGGTCATGATGCTCATCAAGAACCACCAAGGGGGCTGGGATGACATGCCCCCCCTTCCGGAGGACATTGAGGGCTGGTGTGACGAAGATAATCGGAACGAAGAGCCCCCGTTCGACCCTTCGCTTCTCGAGGAGCTCTTCAATGAAAATGGCGAGATCAAGGAGGAGGGGGCACCTGCCGAAACCGATGATGGTACCGATGTTGGAAAGGACCCGGTCTCCGATAAGGGAATGGCATCCGCTGCGGGGACACCAATATTCGAGATACTGGCAGCGGTCAGTATGCTGTTCCTCGCTCTGGCCGGAGTTATCGGGATCGTTCTCCTGATTCGCGGAAAAAGGAACTGATGAGCATATCTTTAAAAGATAAAGGCTTCAATATCTCCAGGCAGGAGGGTCAAGACTGGCACTCATTTCCACTGCCATAACAGGATTGGACCGGGAGATCGGGGGCGGGATCCCGAAAGGGTCCATAGTACTGCTTTCGGGTACCCCCGGAACATACAAATCCTCCATGGCGTTCGGCATACTTCACAAGGCCGCCATCAGTGAAAGATCGGTGGGACTCTACCTGCTCCTGGAGCAGAGCATGGGTTCGCTTCTGTCACAGCAGGAAAAGATGGGCCGCACCCTGGATGAGGTGGGAAAGAAGAACATCATTGTCTCCGATGTCGGCAGGATCAGGGCCGCCATGGACAAGTTCTCAACGGACGGGGATTGGATGGAAGCTCTGAGGTCCTATGTGGAATATCTTGTGGAGCAGAGGCATGTGGAGCTTCTTGTGATCGATTCTCTGCCGGTCCTTGAGATACTTGCCGGAGAGGAGGACCGGCGCAGTTTCCTCTTCAATCTTTTTGAATGGATGAGAGGTCTGGGGACCACCAATTTCTTGATACATGAAAAACCCAGCCTGAACGGGGAGTATGGGGAGGAGGAGTTCCTGTCCGATGGGATTTTCCAGCTTACACTGAGCCCGATGGGTGAGGTGGACCTTCAGAGAAGGATCAGATGCATCAAGATGAGGAGCATGCCGCATAACACCTCCATGTTCGCCCTGGAGATGAAGGACGGGAAATTCCGGATATCTCCGGCGATATGATAGATAGCTTGTCCAGGGGAACTGGCAAAAAGTATTATCAATCCCTTCCAACAATCGGATGGCGGTGTTTCAGTGTCCGATTTCGAACCCGATGAATTCCGGATAATGAGCGGCAGGTACTGCCCCAGATGCAGGAAGGAGCTTTTTATCGTTGAAAGGGGTAATGAGTCTCTGGATGTTTGCAGCGAATGTCATGGGATATGGTTCGACCCCACGGAACTCGACGATCTGATGGGAAGCGGCAGCCCTGTCGAGCTTCTCATCCGCATAACAGGCAGGTTGAAGGGAGAGGAGCTGCCGTGTCCCGTTTGCGACAGGAAAATGGCAACCAAGGAGGTATACGGCGTGTATGTGGACCTTTGTGAGAACTGCAACGGGATCTGGATGGATCCGGGCGAAACAGAGAAGGTTTGGGAAAAGGAAGAGAGGTCGAGGCACCCTTTCGACATGCAGCCAGAGGAGATCGACCATAAACACTTCTGGGACAATTTCAGAAAAAAATACCAGGATTTCGATATGAAAAATGGACCGTGAAGGGGCATATAAGGAATACACACGGTTCGGTCTATTTCTTCCGCATCCTTTGATAGGGTCTGTCGGGAAGGTCCCCCCTGAAAAGGCATCTGGTGCATCTGTATGTATTGTAGGATTTGGAGATGGTCCCGGAACCGCAGAGGGGACATTTGTACTCCAGCAGGGACCCATCGTTCTCGAGGAACTCCCGAACCTTTGACATATCGATCTTCCACAGGTTGGCATCCTTTGGCGTCTCCTCCTCTCTCCTCGGCTCCAATATCCCGATGTTGTAGAGGTACATCGTGATGTCCCTGCCCTTGACAAGACGGGTTGCGAACTTGTCGAATATCCTCTGCACCGTGACGTGTTTCTCATCGGTGAACTTCTCAGCCAGCATCTCGATTATGGAACGTATGACCTCATTGCTGTGTTCATCCAGTTGAGTTGGCATACCTATCACCAACATCCTTTGTCAAGCTTCGACTGACCCAGGGGGTATGAGTGAACCCCAATAAAAGTTTATTGAGATAGCTCACCCCCGGTCCATATCCTGCAAATGACCGACAAGGATATCAAGGATCACTTCAAGGTCGGGTGTCTGGACGACAACGTCCGCCGCGGTTTCGACCTCTTTTGCCTCGGGTCGAAAGGCGATCGAAAGGTCCGAGGGTCCGAACATCGGGATATCCACGGATGAATCGCCCACCGAGACCACCGGGCCGTAGGTCCCGGAATTTCCGAGCATCTTCCGGAGTACGGAACCCTTGTCACTGAGAGGGACCCTGAGGATGCCTTCGCCGGTCAGTGTTCCATCATCCCGTGCCGCCAGCCCGTTCGCGATGCAATGATCGAAATCCACAATGGCTCCAAGCCTCTCCGCAAGAAGATCAAGCCCTCCGCTGATGATGGCAAGTTCGGCCCCCATGTCGGATAAGGTGGTCATGCATTTCTTAAAACCGTCCATGAGCGTGGCCGTTCCCAGAATTCGACCGATATCCTCCCTTCTGGTCAGCCCCTTCTCCATCCAGAGCCTGATATCCCTCCTCATGAACTCAAGATCGTCTATCTCCCCTCTCATGTAGGCTTGGAACGAGATCTCGTTCGAGGTCCCAAGCGAATCATGGACGAGCCTCCATGAGCTCCTTTCATGAACGAGCACCCCGTCCATGTCGAAAATTATCAGAGGCTTTCTTCCGTTCATATCCTTCCGACCAAAATAACGGGAACCAGGCCGACATGGGTGGACGCCCTGGTCCGTCGCCGGTTGCTCCGTAGGCCTCCTCCGTCCCGGTTCCCAACGAGCGTTGAGAATCTACGGTTAGGCTGCTCCCTTCCGGGCCTGACCCGGTTCCCATAGTCGGGGCATCGATACGGCCCTCCGGCCGTACCAGATGCCTCTTCCAACCCCGAGGGACGTTACTTCATTGTCGTCCTCTGGACCGACGGTGTACTGGTTGCGCCGCCCCATGACTGTCGTCCCGCTGTAGACCGTATTGCGGCACGCCGTGAAGCGCGAGGGAGGGCCTAGCTCCCCGACCAAGCCTGGCATTCCCCGTAC
>JAFGJI010000045.1 GCA_016929175.1 Thermoplasmatota archaeon
ACGATCCTGATCAGCCCCGACACATCGGCGGTTACCCCCTCGCAAATCAGAATATCGACATCACGGGGGATCATATTCAAGACATCCTCGAGGCCGGGGGGCTCCTTCCTGCTCTCGATGTATGCAAACTCGTCAGCGGAGAGCGACAGTACCACATCCGCACCGGCCCTCCGGTGCCTCCAGGTATCCTTCCCCTCGGTGTCAACGGTGAACCTGGAGAGGGTCATGGACTTCACTGCTCCGACCTTCATGCCCCTGCTCTTGAACTCGGATATCAGGGCCTCTGCCACGGTGGTCTTCCCGCTTTTCTTGAGCCCTATAAGGGACACAATTATCATCATGGCCCCTCAGGGAAAGCATCCGAGCTGGCATTTGATTATCTTGATATGCATCTCTGTCAATGTGGTCGCTATCTCGTTTGTCGGGATCTGAAGCTCGTCGGCAATTATCATGCAGTCCCTGCATGTTATCCTGCCGTTCCTGGCCATCTCCCTGAACCTTTCCCTTGCATCCTCATCCGTTATAACCATTCGATCAACCTCCGCTCGTGAGATGTATTACCTGTATCTCATCACCATCATCGATCTCGGTCCGAATATGGTCCTCCCTGTTCACGATGGTCCCGTTGACCTTTACTATCACAAGGGGGAAATTGTACCTCATCCTCTTCAGGAGCCTGTTAACGGATTCCCCCTGACGGTATTCAACTTTGCGCCCGTTGACGGTGATGGTCATTTCCCTCCCCCCAGGAGTATCTCCAGCACCAGGTTCGCCTGGTGGTGCGCGAACACACCGACCTTCGGGGAGAGCAGAACATCCTCGTCGCTTGAAAGCGCCTGATGGTCCTCCACTATCCTGAGGTCCCCGAACCTCTCCACGGTTATCCTCTCGCTGCCTCCGATACCCGCCACCCCCGAGGCGGCCACCAGGGGTTTCCCGGGCAGGTTCACCATGATATCCTCGATGAAGTCGGCCTTCGTCCGGGCGTCATCCAGTGCTTCCACCACAACGTCAACATCAACGAAGGGCTCGTGCATGGATCCCTTCTCGAGCTTCTTGTTCATGATCTCGACAAAGCAGTCCCTCGTGGCCCTCCTGATATTTTCCATGAGGGCCTCCACCTTGTATTCCCCGACCTGGTCCAGAAAAAAATACTGCCTGTTCAGGTTGGACGCCTCCACCCTGTCGAAATCGACGATGACCAATCGGCCCACCCCGGATCTTGCCAGGGCCATTGCCGCGTTGGAGCCAAGGCCTCCGGCTCCGGCTATACCCACGCTGCATCCGCTCAACTTCTCCGAAACCCCGGGATCGTCCATGAACATACCCTGCCAGGGGAATATCGTATCGGGGGATTTACCATTTTTCCCAATATCTCGGGGTATCCGCGGGGACCTCGTCCCCTTCATTGTAATGGGCGCCCCAGACATTCAGGCCCTTTTCATCATCCTCGTCTATTGCCTTCTTCAGCATCTCGAGCATCTTCTCCTCGTCCCCGAAACCGAGCTGCTTCATCTTCTGGGGGGTTGGAACCCCGTTGGGAGTCCACCCGCGCCTGAGGTAAACCGCATCCATCAGCTTGTTGTAACGCTCCATCCTGTGGTCGTAGATGAGCTTCATTTTTTCCTCGATGGAGAGTTTTTCCAGCTCTTCTTCCGGGATCCCGAGCTGCTCCATGAGCTGGCCGTCGTACCTATCCTGCCTCGAGACATATTCAAGTCTGGTGACCGGTCCCATAGACCTGAAGGGCGGGATGTCGTCCTTCCTCCTTCCCTTTCCCATCCATACGTTCATGGCCCTCTGCCAGTTGTAGACCCTCTCCGACTGGTCGATGAGGTCTTGAGGCTTTATGTCCCAACCGGTAACGCCGCTCATTATCCTGGCGTAGTTCTCCACGTGCTCCGGGATCTTTGCGGGTTCGTCGGTCTTCGAATTGTCGGCCGGGGTTATATCGTTCCACGGAAGCTTGCACAGACCGACTATACCGAACCATGTCCTCCAGACAGGGAAATAGTGAAGCGCTTCGGCCTTGTCCTTGAAGGTCGGGATCTGGTTGTTGACCATGTCCATGAATATGAGCCAGGCCTCGTCGTGCTGGGGCCCTTTCGAAGCCATGGCATATCCGCCCTGCTGGGCAAGGGATTCCTTTGAAACATACTCCGAATACTCGAGTCCCTTGACCTCCATCCCGCAGTCGTTGACGAGTTTCGGGTCCCCCCACCCTTTTGCGATGATCCAGTCCTTTACCCTTCTGACCCCCTTCGAGGCAATCTTCACGAACTCCCCCTCATCACCTCTCGCAATACGGTGGAGGAACTCGAGGACGGCGTCGGCGTTGCCGAAGCAGAGCTCGAGTCCATCGCATCTTTCCTTGTTCAGGATATGATACTCGTACATCTCCATGTAGAAGGCGATGGCAGTGGATGCCGAGATGGTGTCGAGACCGTAGGTGTCGCAGTAGAAGTTGAACTCGAGGATCCATTCGGGGTCCCATACGGACATGTTCGCGCCCCCGCCGATGGTCTCGTATTCGGGGCCGTCAACCGTCACCTTCTTGCCCGCGTAGGGTCCGGTCCTGATCATGAAACCGTCAACCGCCTTGGAGCATGCGATGTTGCAGCCGTACCAGCAGCCGTCGGGTATCACCTGGGTGAAATACCTGTAGAACACCGACGAGTAGATCTTCGAGGCCTTCGGATG
>JAFGJI010000009.1 GCA_016929175.1 Thermoplasmatota archaeon
CCGGCATAGTCCCATGGAATGACCGCCTGTCCCAGAAGATAATTCTCCTCGCCTAAGATGATAATATCAGCGTTCTGGGGCTCGAATGCCCCGAACCCATCCTGGCTCCCCCAGAAAATGAACACTGCACCCGAATCGAGACCATTGGACGCGTTGGTGGGCATCGTCATGATGACATCGACGTAGCCGTCCCTGTCAAAATCTCCAAGGGACTTGAACTCGCTGACCAGGGACATGGGAGCATTAACGGTCTCGAACGATGCCAGAGGCTTCAAAGGGACACCTTTCGGCAAGATCACGGCCATCTGGAGGGCGAGAACCAGTACAAGAAGTACGGCAATGCCTCGATGGCCCGTGGTTGATATCGCAACTTTTGTCAAATGAACCACCCGCTATACGATAGTTCTACAACGAATAGCTATAGCCGACCGATGGGTCAATTGTACTAGTTATTATATAAACATTGAGAGAGGCCCGTGAGGATCTTATTCCGAACCCCCTCTCAGGAGAACTCCCTCAGGAAATCCTCGACCATTCGCATGCCGCCCTGGCCCTGAACGAAACCGTTGTAGGGCTCTCTAGGTGTGATCTCCCTGCTGATGGGGGTGAGCATCATCTTCCTTATCTCCTCGGGGTCCTGGGTCTGTCCCATGACCCACCCGAGCTTGCAGTAGGCCACCTCGGGAAGCATGTTGTCGAGAGGTACCACCCCTCTTGCCATCAGGTCCCTTCCCGTATCGTAAACGAACATATGGGTATATCCGTATAGTGTCTGGACGGTCATGAACATGGGTATGCCCTCTTCATGCGCCCTCTGTATCGGATCGTAGAGCGGTTTGTTCACGTGCCCGAGACCGGTCCCTGCAATTATGATGCCCTTGTATCCCCTGTCTATCATGGATTCCAGGATATCGGGGTGCATGTTCGGATAGTAGTAGAGTATGGTTACCCTTTCCTCGAACTTTGGGTAAATGTCCACCTGAGTATCATTACGCCTCTTTTTGTAATCGTCCCTGAAATAGGTGAACTGCCCTTTCTCGACCTTGCCGATCGGTATGTCCCCGAGGGTCTTGAACGTGTTGCGGTACGAGGAATGCATCTTGCGGACCCTGGTCCCCGGGTGAATGAAGATATACCTATCTGAAGTGGTCCCGAACATTGTAACCACGGTCTCGGCCACATCCGAATAGGCCGCGGTGGTGACGGAACCTATCAGGGTCCTTGCCGCATCCGAAGATGGCCTGTCCGAGGAGCGCTGACTCCCGACACATACTATAGGGACGGGGGAGTTCTGGACCATGAAGTTCATTATGGCGGCCGTGTAGTGCATGGTATCCGTTCCGTGGCCGATGACTATGCCGGCAACCCCCCCCTCGATCTCCTTCTTTATATTCTCGGCAAGCACTTTCCACTGGTGCGGACCCATGTTCTCGGAGAAGACACCGAAGAGCTTCTTCGTCGTGATATTTGCCAGGTCAGCAAGCTCCGGGACGGCTCCAAAAAGCTCTCCCGGAGTGAAAGCCGGGATCACAGCTCCGGTCCTGTAATCAAGCCTGGAGGCGATGGTTCCACCGGTTCCGAGAATGGTGACATTGGGCTTGTCCCTGTCGTAGGGGAACTCCTTCTCGGGTATCTTGTAGTTGGCTTTTTTTTGACCCTTCTGCTCGATGGATATCACATGGTCGTGACGGATGCCGATGTTGTATCCCGTTATCATCTTCAGTACCAGGTGGGAATCGTCCCCTGCGGACCTGGGAAGGAGTATTCCTTCCACAGAACCTTCCGGAGTCCTGACGACGATCCTGTCCCATACGATTATCTTCTCTCTCTTGAGGACCTCGAGGGCGGGACCCCTGTATCCCTGATAGATGTCATCCGTCATGGCGTACCGGGTCGAGGGAAAGGGGCCCCTGTAAATAACGCTTTCTTTTGGATGTCAGGACAGGACGCTGATCATCAAAAGGACGATTATCAGGGAGCCCGTTCCTACCACATCCATGAAAGCCGTCAGTATCGGGATCACTACATTGTCCGGGTCCAGTCCAAGTTTGAACGAGAAGAATGCTATGTAGTATGCGACAGTGGATGTAACGATGGTGATCAGGGTTGCCCCGAGGACCATTATTACAAGGACATCAAGAAGGTGCGGTATCTCCATTCCTGTCAATAACCCGAGCAGGACTCCCCCCCCGCCTATTACAAGGACGAATACGACCAAGGATATCAACCACAGGGAGATGCCGGAGGCGACGGCGAGATCGTTCGGTCTGAAGGAGAGCCGGTGGTGGCCCAGATAGGCAGAAGAGGTGACCCGCGATCCAAGAACGGAACCCATGTTTCCACCCTGTCCGTTGATGGCGGGCACCATGATCAGGAATATGGTGCCGGTCAGGAGAACATCGAAGCTCGCCCCGAGAACGAGGCCGGAGAAAGTTGATATCAGGACCGCTATCATGGCGACGGGCAGGGCTTCTTTCAATACTTCTCTGGATTCTCCCCTGCCCCTGGCAGCCATGTATATGGATATCAGGACAACGACTATCAAGGCTGATCCGGAGAGAAGGACGGCAGGGGTGTCAGGAACCCTCATGACAAGGCTGGCGCAGAGGAAAAGCACCGGGACCGTCAGAAGATCGCCCGAGGTCGCCACTATGGGGGTCGATACATTGTCAGGGTCCCATCCTCTCTTGAAGGTCAGAAATGATACACCGAATGTGATAGCGAACATCAGGACCCCGGATATCAGGGCTGCCAGGATCGATATGAAGATCAGGTCTTCGACATCCCCGATGGAGATATGCAGCAATCTGCCGACCACCTCTGCGAGGACAGGTATGAATATCGACAGGAAGAGAAGCTGCACTGCAGCAGCTACCAGCTGAATGCGGAGCTCTTTGTTCCCCCGGAATCGGGGCTCTATCGTCCCGAGGTGCAGCTTCGACCCGATCCTTGCAGCCAGAGCTCCGAAGATGTTGCCCCTGAGGCCCACGGTCGGGGGGAGGATTATCAGAAGGCCCGGCATACTGGCAAGTATATGTTCAAAACGTCCCAGGAAATATCCGGGAAAAAGGTCGATGATACCGCAGAACACCAGAACGAGTATGGCCTGCCTCAGGAGAACGACATCAGGTTTGAGACCTTCCGGAAATTTCCTCCGCACCTTCTGGACGAGGGTCCTGACTGGTATCAACGCGGATGACCATACTCTGGTCGGTCCTGTCATTACCACGGATCATACCCCCCATCAGCGAACGTTGGTGTGGATCTTCATCTATCATGCAGTATCTACCTCGTCAAGGGATCACGTAGGCCCCCGACCCATCACCAAGACCGTATCCACTATAAATGACTTGTCGAAGTGAGCTTGGCATCCGATATCTCCATTACATCTTGCCTGCCATCTGGCCGTTGAAGCCCTCAGCAGATCGGACCTCGAAGCCATTCGTCAACCCGGGAAAACATCAAAATTCCAATTTGCCAGGAAGACGGTCCTAAGGCCGGGTATCATGCGAGCCTCCTGAAGAATGATCTCCCCCTTAACAATATATAGGACCATTGCCGTGCGGGATTGTGGTCCCGAAAACGGAAGAACTCCTTCGAAGAGATGTCGTCCCCCCTCCATACAGGTCCAGGTTCGAGAGCCTGGGGATCGACCTGCCGAGAACGAACCTTTCCACCAAAGAGCTCATGGGGACCCTCAAGCACAGGGTAAGGCTCGACCTCGAGAACATAACCGGGATCTCGGAGAGAAGGAGGTGCGCCCCCGGGGAGGACACCCTCACTCTCGCGGTGGGAGCCGCAAAGGACTGCCTGAAGCACTCAAGATATTCCCCGGACGATCTGGAGATGATCATCAACTGCTCCATATCCAAGAGCATAGGGGGTTCCATGATGATAGAACCCCTCATTTCCATGTCCATAAAAAAGGCCATAGGAGCGGTCAAGGCAAGGACGTTGGACATCACCAACGCATGTGCCGGGATGTTCACCGGGGTCTACATCCTGAACAATTTCATAAAGAAGGGGATCGTGAAGAGAGGGATGGTCGTGAGCGGCGAGCATATCACGCCCATAAGCGACAGCGCGGTGAGGTTCGTGAGGACCATTGCAAGCAAACAGATGGCCTCCCTGACCGTGGGAGATGCCGGGGCGGCGGTCATCATGGAGAGGGTGGAGGATGAAAGTGATGGTCTGACGGTCGCGGGGTTCACGACCTTCTCGAAGTTCAGCGACCTCTGCATAGGCAAACCCTGCAAGAGAGCTCCTGGAGCCTATATGTTGGCGGAGGCCAGGAAGATACACAGGGCGGCGAAGGAGGTATCTCCCACGATACTCTCGAAGGTCCTCACTGATACCAATTCCAGCCTCGGGGACTACGACCACCTGATCCCTCATCAGACCTCGGAGAGGTCAATTCTTTCCACCGTCCGGCAGATGTCGAAGATATTCGGGTCCTCTCCCAAGAACACGATCATCAACCTCAAGAACTACGGGAACACCGCATCGACCACTCACTTTCTGGCATTATACAAGAACATCGTTGACGGCGTCATAAAGAAGGGTGACAGCATGATGATGGTATCCCACGCATCAGGTCTCGTTATGGCCATGTTGATGTTCGCCGTGGACCTCAGGGTGGAATCCTATGTCAGCAAAGATTGAGTCCGTGGGCACGGAGCTACCGGGAGGGGCTCCGCTGGCAAAAAGGAGTGCCATCGCACTTTCGGTCAGGGCGGCGAGGAAGTCCCTGAAACAGGCAAGACTGGAACCTTCAAGTCTGGGTGTCCTGATCAACAGCAGCGTTTACAAGGACGAGAACATAGGAGAGCCCGCCGTAGCGGCATTCATACAGAGGGACCTTGGAGCAAATCCGATACCCAAGGGAGATGCCGCCACCACTTTTTCCTTCGACATCATCGACGGGGGCTGTGGTCTCATAACCGGAATGGAGATCATAGATGGACTAATATCATGCGGTGAGATCGAACACGGTATCGTCGTCACTTCGGACGTGAACCCCAGTTCGAGGTACACGGTAGGCTTCAAGTTCAGGAACTCCGCGGCGGCCGTGGTGCTTGGCAGGTCCGACGTTGGTTCGGGTTTTACCAAGTTCAGGCAGTATGAGTATCTGGAGCACCATCAGGACCTTCGGAGCAATGTGACATTCCGCAAGGACCCCAGAAAGAACTTCATGGGCGTCAGAAGGATGCGGAACATTCTGACCATCGAGGAATCGAAGGAGTTCCGGCCTTCCGCCATAGATAGAACCATCGAGTCCATCGATCTTTTCCTTGAAGAGGCCGGAATTGGCATCTCCGATATCGACCTGGTGATCCCCTCACAATATCCCGTGGGGCTCCCCCAGGAGGTTGAGAAAAGGACAGGGATCGGTCATGGCAAGGTAGTTGCCCTTCCTGCAGATAATGGGATCCTGTACTCTTCGGGTCCGGGTTTCGCTCTGAGACGGGCGATGAAAGAAGGGTTATGGGCCAGGTCCGAGAACGTACTCTTCCTGGGGGTCAGCCCGGGCTTGAAGGTCTCGATCGGCCTTTACAGGAACACTCCTTAAGGCTGCGACCTCCTTCATTTTCAGCACATTCAACCGAAACCAATATATCCTTTTCATGAGTGGGAGATATAGATTTTAAATATCCCCCTCTCCTTCCCCTGCAGGTTTCAGCCAGAATCGGTGACATGGCATGTATCCCAAGATAGCCCTATATCATGACGATGCCAGCGGAGAACGCTATGAGGAAAAGGCCTTCCACAAGACCGGGGTCGTTTACGATAAGATCGGGCCCTCCGATATGGTGCTGGACAGGCTGGAGGATTACGACGTTGTCTTCCTGCCCGGTGCCTTTCCACTGAAGCGTCACGGCAAGGGTGGTTTCGTGCCCTTCCTGAGGTTCCTCAAGAGGATATCCGTGGATTACAAACCGCACCTTCTGGACTACATAAGAAGCGGCGGAGGGGTCATAGCCGTTTGCGCTTCGGTCGCCTGTATGGGATACCGGGCCAGCATCCCGCTCCCTGTTAAACCGTATTTCATGGGCAGGAAGCCTCTGAGGGTCTTCGATTTCTACGCAAAATACGGACCCAAGACGGGGGTGGTCGACCTCGAGCCTCTGGAATATAACGACTCCCCGAGAGCAAGGAAGGTCGTCGGAGATGTTCTGGGGGAATATTCAGGGGAGCAGTTCTCTTCTCTCTACTTCAGGGGCCCGGCACTGTCCTACGACAGGAAGCTGGATATCCTGCACCCCTCGATCAGGGCAGATGAGCCATCTCCTAACGAGGTGGTGGTTGCAAAATACATAGATGATGATCCACAGCTCAAGAACAAAGGTGCCATCGTATACAGGGAGTTCGGCGAGGGCAGGTCGGTCTCCTGCTCGGTCCATCCGGAGTTTTCGACCTGGGACCTGTTCGATTCGATGATCGATGTTGTAGCCAGGAATTGAGGTGCCAAAAATGGTACTCGATATGGAAAGCGAGTTCTACAAACTTGCGCATGGCATCCTTTCAAAACCGAAGGACCTGTACAAGCTGACCGCGATAGGTCCGAAGAGCGGACGCCTGAACATCATGGGAGCAGATGGTTACGTTGTTGTTGGGAGTTCGGTCCTCCGGTCCATATCGAAGGGTTCCGAACAGAAAGCATACGAGATCGGAAGGTCCTGCGGCGAGGAGGCGTTCGGCAACCTTATCAAGGAGTTCGATGAGGAGGTATTTGATCTTCATCCGAAGAAGTTGATGGAGCTCGGAACGCTTCTCATGAGGTCCCTGGGGTGGGGTGAGGTCGAGATTATCTCGCTCGATCCCAGAGAAGGTACGGTCCTGATCAGGGCCAAGAGGACGGTCGAGTTGAAATACAAAAATGCGAAGCATCACATGCTCACATGCGGTTTTATAACCTCCGTAGTAGCATTATCTTTCAAGAAGGAGATGCATGGAACTGTGAGGGAAGCGGGTGCGACCTCGGCTACCTTTTACATCTCGTGATGTAAAGTAAAGTATTTTGCCACTAAGTGCGATCGGCCGGAGTTGACGGGAGCACTTGTGATAGGAAGGGTCGAAGCATCCGACCTGCGGTCCGTGAGCATTTTGGCAAATTCCCGGTTGAGGGAAAATTACTCCATCGAGCTCTTCCAGCACCTTTACGAGGACCAGCCCGGGTGCTTCCTCACGGCGAAGGAGGATAATGAGCTTCTCGGTTTCCTCGTGGGCGTTCCGGTGAACGGAACTTCCCTGAGGATCCTGATGATCGCCGTAAAAAGTACAAGGACCCGGCACGGGATCGGAGCCATGTTGATGGGTTCGGCAGAAACTTACGCCTCCATTCGAAAGATGAACTCGATAGTGCTCGAGGTCGGGACCGGGAACGAGGATGCGATCGGGTTCTACAACCACCTTGGATACAGGATGACGGGTCTCATTCCCGAGTACTACAAGGACAGATCGGATGCATTTGTGATGAGAAAGTTCATCTCCATGTAGCCCGGCATCACTTCTTCTCTTCGGGAGGCTTCCTTTTCCGACCCTTGACCCTGTAGTATATGAGCGGGTTCGTGAGCCATTCCCTCTCGCACAGCGTATCGGGATCGAAGCAGATCCCTCCTGTCTTCATGGTATCGCAGTTGGGGGTGGTGTAGCTGGTCGCCGAGGAGGCCCCGGTTATGTGTTCCACCTGATATCTTACTATGTCCTCCTTGAAATCGGGAGTTCCCGTGAACACCGTGAATATCTCCTCGGTGGACATCCCGATGGCATTCAGGAATGTGACAAGGGCGAAACGGGCGTGGTGGGGCATGTTCTCCCCCGCCTGCGACATTCCAAGTATCTGCCTCATGCACGGGGGCAGCCTTGTGATGGTGATCTTTCCGAGTTCGGTGGGTGAGTATCTTCTCTTTCTTCCGTCAACCTTTGCCTTCAATCCCCTGATCATCTCGGCAAGTTCCGGATTCCCGGGAAGCTCCATCTTTCTGTACAATCCTTCCTCCACCCTGGTCTTCACGAGTTCCTGGACCATACGGATATAGGTCCTTCTGTTGAGCTTGACATATCCCTTTCTCAAAGGCATGTTGGAAAGGTCCCATTCCGGTCCCGAGACATTCCTCTTCGGGGGAAGGTATTCCGTGAACCTGACCCAGTAATCCC
>JAFGJI010000046.1 GCA_016929175.1 Thermoplasmatota archaeon
GGTGAGGCCGTTCGGGGCATCGCGGTGGACGCAACGATGGCGGAGGATAGCATGGAAGGTAATTGGGAGGACGGCCCAACCACCACGATAGTATCCATCAGCTTCCGAAGCCCGGCCGCCCTCGGGGAGGTCGACAGGGAGGTCATTGAGGGCGACTCCTCGAGGATCCATGCCAGTCAATTCGCCATCTTCATACCCCGATCCGAGGGGGATTGGAGCGATCCCGGTACCAGGATAACATATGTGGATATCTCCGATCCTGAGGGCGAGATCAGAGTAAGGGGCTCCATACGGATACCCGGATACCTTCAGGACAGATATCAGATGGACCATTACAGAGGAATGTTCAGGATCGTCACCCAGGAGTATCCGGACTGGGAAGAGGAGGGGGACCGGTTCCCCTCTTCCACTCTTTATGTGGTGGATGCAAGGGACCCTGACGATCCGGAGATAGTTGCGGACCTTCTTATCGACGATGAGGGAAATCTCATGGCCACCCGTTTCGAGGGGGACAGGGCCTATACGATCCATCTCCCGGAATCACTCGATCCCCTCGATGTGATCGATCTTGAAAAACCCGACGATCCCGAATTGACCGATGTCCTCGAGATACCAGGATGGGTGGAACACATGGAGGTTCTCGGTTACAATATCATCGCGATAGGTGTCGATACCGAGCAGGGAAGGAACGTGGCCCTGTACCTCTTCGATGTCAACGACCCGAACAATGCGGTCCTGGAGGACCGCCTGGTGATCGGCGAGGGTTACACTTACTCCCAAGCGAACTGGGACCCCAAGGCCTTGACGATCCTTGAGGATGAGGGAATGGTCGTGGTCCCTTATTCCACATATAACTGGGAATGGTATGACTCATCAGAGAACGGGGTTCAGCTTGTCTCCTACGACCTGGATAAGGGGGACCTGGAATCAAGGGGAAAGATCATCGGGACATCTCCGGTCACACGGACCAGGTCCGTCAACGGGAACCTTGTAACGACATCCGAGATGGTCCTGCAATCGATCAACTACGACGATCCCGACGAGCCGGTGGTCGAGGCCGTTCTCGACCTGACATCGAACGTCCGGGACGCTTTCATAAGATCGGGCAAGGTCGTGTCCCTCATCATGCCTGATTGGTCCAGCAGCGGGGCAAAGATCAGGGTCTCCGATCCGGCAACACCCTATGATCCCATTCTCGAGATAGGACCCGAAGGCCTGCAGTATGAGGACATCCGGAGATCGGGGACCACGGTCTTCGTGAAGGGGATAAGACAGGGGCCCGATGTGGAAGGCGGCCCTTACTGGGAGCTCCATGCCTATGATATGACGGACCCGATGTCGCCCGTGGAGTTCGAAAAGGTCAGGATGCCCGTCCCCGAGGAATACACATCGGAAGCATACTACGGGGAGCGTGAGCTCGTCCAGGTGGATAGGAACAACTTCACGACCACAGTCGAGGAGGGGTTACTGGTCGAATACGTTCACTACGATCCTTACACATGGACGATCATCGACGGCCCCACTGTTGCTGTCCATTCCTCGAATTCATATTACTACTATGATCACAGGGAGGAGTATGGTGGGGAAGGGTACATCGAGGACGATGCGGACAAGGGGTCCGAAGTGACCCCGGTGACGACCGAGAGGGTCATCCTGTATCGTTGGACATCTTCCGGTCTTTCGGAGAAGCGCTCCATAGAGTACACTGTTGATGCCAGCATCTACACTGTGATGGGAGGATGGGACGTTGTCTTTATCCAGTCTTACGACTGGAATACGGGAATGGACCTGACCAGGGTGGAATTCCAGATGGGAGATACCGTTTTCAAGGAGGAACTGACCGTTAAGGGCAGGCTTATTGGCGTTTCGGATGACAGGGACCTGGTCTATACGGCCCTGGATTACTGGTGGGATAACGACCAGCACAATACATTGAACGTCTACGATGTCTCGTCCGGGTCTGCTATCTTTCTTAAGGGTATCGATATTGGAGAGCCCAGCTCCCAGGTCATCTTCCAGGGCGATCGCGTGGTGGTCATCTCTCAAGACTGGGGTTACCCATGGTACTACGAGGACTACCGAGAGGACGTTGTGGTCTACGATGAGACCGAGAGGACGAAGGACATGGTGGAGCCATCGGAAAGCGGTGAGGAGCCTTCCGGTTCGGACGATGCTCCCGAGGAATGGACCGAGCCGCAGTACTCCACGACCGTACATGTCATAGGTATGGAGGAAGGCGTGTTCGAGACCCACAGGACATACACTGTAGAGGGCATATACTATTCCAGCCTGGTGCTTGAGGATACGGTCCTTCTGAACAGGGATTTCACCCTGATGGGCGTTACAATGTCAGGGGACGACATTGAGGAGATCGGTCCCTGGTCCGCGCACGGCTACATCCAGGGCGGAGACATCTCCGGTGGAACCCTGGTGCTCGCCATGGGGCTGTGGGGTATCGAGACGATACAGCTCTGATGATCGTCCAATACTCCTATTAACCTGAAATCTGCTTAGGAGCCGATGACGGATGCCATCAAGCATGGCAGATACGAGGAACTGAAAAGGGACATTTCCAGGTTGGGTGAGTTCCCGATAATCAGGTACCTGATGTGGTCCAGATACACGAAGGGCGCTTACAAGAAGATGTGGAAAGGGTTGCTGAAGTCCCTGAAAGGCATTGCCTATATCCTGATATTCCTGTATTCCGTTAAGGAAATAACCAGGCTGCCTCTTGGCATGGGGCTGCTGGTCCTAATAATAGGATCCAGAGGGGTCCTGAACCTGGCAAGGGGGATATACCTCTCCCTCAGGGCAAGGTCGATGGCCGGAAAAAGCAGGGGAGAGAGGGTTGAGCGAAGATGGAAATATTACATGCTCTGGACACATTCCACGGTCCTGATAGCGATAATGTCCCTGAGCTTCCTTTTGATAATCGAACAGATCAAGGCCCCTCAGGTGATCAGAGGGGACAAGCCCTGGTACATCTGGCCCTTCGTTTACCTGGGTATCTGGGTCATCTGGTCCCTCGTGACACGGTCGATGGTCCTCGGAGGCGCGCGCGCATTCAAAGTAGGGGACCGACTGGCCAAGGTCCAACATGACCGGAAGATGCTTAATAAGGTCCCTGGCGAGGGAAAGGGAAGGCGCATCCTTCTGGCCACCGTATACGTACCCTTGATCGGACTGGCAGTAATGTTATTCCTGGTAATTCTGCTCAAGGTCCTCCTGCGTTTCCTCCTGAAAACGATCTTCGATATCGAACAGGCGACCTCCATAGGCGAGGAGATAGCGAGGTTGGTTCTTGGAACAGGTTTCTCCCTGTCTGACATCTCGTCGCTCCTGGGAACGTGGTACGGTCCTCTGCTTCTCTATCTCGTTGTCATTGTCCTGATCTGCTTTTTCGCATACCTGAGGTCCTTCGCCATGATCAGGGCAGCATACAGGGACGGGTTCCATTCTCATCTTGGAAAGAGGATAATGCTTGCGGAGGAGATGGGGAAGCTCTGGAAGTGATCATTCCCAGTCGGCTTCCTCCTCATCCTCCTCCCATTCCATACCCGCATCCTCGAGGTCCATACCGGATGCCTTTCGATATGCCCTGACGGCCAGGAAAACTGCGATCAGGATGATACCCAGACCTGCGGCAGCGGCAACTATTACGGGCAAAGGATCGACGCTTGAGAACAGGGCACCGGCCCCCTTCTCCTCTATCTTCAGTGTAAGGTTCAACCTGTTTGCCGGAGCATCGCCGAAGGAATCTACCCAGATGGATATCCTGTAATCGCCCTCGCTGGCGTTCCCGGGGACATCCAGGATAACCTGGAAGGTCCTGTTGTCCCCCGGGTCTATCCTGTTGAAATTGGATGAGGAAAGCGATATCCATCCTTCAACGTACGAAGAGGAAGAGACCCCGATGGTGACACTGTCCGGTGTGTTCCCCTCGTTGAGAACCTTGACATCGAGCTGTACGAGCCTTCCCGGACGAACCTTCAGAACGTCGCCGTTAAGGTCCGTCTCGACCCTCAGGGAATAGACCTCGGAAACGAAGATCGTCCTCTCAAAATGTGTAAATGTGCCAGCACCCCTGCTGAGAACGAAGAGCGACAGGGTGTACTTACCCGCAAGAGCATTCACGGGGATGTCGAATCCTATCCCGATGTCAGCCGACCCGGAATAGTTGAGGGAGATATTAGTGGTTGAAAGATGGACCGGCCAGTCTCCTTCCATGGAGGCGTTGATGAGGAAGAAATCGTTCGTATTGCCAAGGTTCCGAAGCTCGAGCACGTCCTCGAACCTCCCGCCAGGCTTGACCACTGGTTGTGAGAGCTCTCCAACAAGGTCAAAACCGAAGCTCTTTCCGATAACCACCCTCATGTCCACGGTCTGATGAGCTATTCCGGACCAGGGCTTCACACTGACCGAGAAGTCGTAGGTTCCATTTTCCATGAAGCCGGGGGTGATGTCCAGATAGACCATCTTCCAGGACCCCTTCGGAACGCTGAAGGAAGGGGGGTTGAGCGATATGGACCAGTTTCCGGGGGGAGACCCGGACAGGGTGAGATTGTACTGATCGTAGATGTTGCCAAGATTGGATACGTTCAGGTGGAAGGAGACCCTTTCCTCCATTCCCGCTTCAATGAGGGTCTCACCGACCACAACACTGAACCCGTATTCTTTCAGTACGATGATGTCCACAAAAGCCTCTTTTTCCTCGATCCCGCTGTCAGCGGTTATCCGCATCGTGTACACACCCGGGTCCGTCCCTGCAGGAGGCCTGACAGATATCCCTCCCGTGCCGTTCGTGAATGGGGGAAGGACCTGGGAGCCATTGATCACCTCGATATCCCAACCCTCGGTCCTGGAACAGGTCCAGCCGATATCTATCTGCACGTTCACATTGCCCCATCCGATCAGGTGGAACGGGATAGTGGTGTTCTCTTCGGGCAGGACCTTTACCGTGAGTGCTGGCAGGGACAGATCGAATGAGAGGTCCGGCTCGACCGTCATGTTGAACAATGCCGCAGCATGAGCGCCCGTGATCGATGATTCCACGGCCACAAGGTATGGGGTGGTGCCTGCCAGGGACCTCCCGGGAACGGTGAGCTTGAAGGGGAACCTTGTTTGTGTGAACGGATCGACCTCAACGGTGAATGGGTCCATCTCTACCTCCCATCCGACCGGGAGGTCGGGGAACGACACGGTGAAGTCCTCACGACCGTTCCCAAGGTTCTCGATGTTGACGAAACCGATGGCATCCGACCCCTGTGGTGCGCTGAGAAGCGGAGGGTCCATGAAGATATCGACCCCCTCCGTCCTCGCCGCAATCGCTTCTATGATAAAAGTCCTCGGTCTGGGCAGCAGCAGTGAGTCCACCCTCAGGACCACATTCCTTTCCTGTCCGAAAAGTGCATTTGGAGGGGCATATACGAAGATGCTGCAGTCAATGGACCCGCCCACCGGGATGGACCCGTTCACTTCACTCGTATTGGCGGTCCATACGCTCATCCCGTTCCCTTCGACGGTGATGTTCATGAGGACATTCACGGGGATGATCCCGATGTTCCTAACGGTCATGTTCAACTGTGCCTCTGTCCCGGGAGTGACCGTTATGTTGTCCCTTTCTGCATCTATCTCGACATTGGTACCCGCTATGCCTCCGATGTTCAGGGAAGGATCTCCAAGAAGTATGTATTCTGTAACGGTCTTGTAGGAGGTTACCCCTGAGACCCCTATGTTGATGATGAAATCCTTCTGGGCACGGGCAAGCACCTGTCCAGGGGTCTGTACCCCTTCGGCAAAGGCCTTGTTCAATCTGACATTGAAGTAACCGGAATTCACGCTCGGATAGGATGGCCCGAGCGACCCGTACCCGACCCTGGTGCAGCCGAAGGTGGCTATGGCACCCCCGTCCGGGTTCTTGCCGAGATATTCACCAAGGCAGTCCCTCTCGTCGAGACTGCTGCCAGGGGGATAGTACCATTGGCCGTATACGGGGTCCTTTCCCGAGACGGGATCGGATGCGTTCTCGTTGTCGAAACCATGTGTGAGGCATGCATCGAGGACGGCGATCGGAAGCTCGTGACCGTTCTCCTGCCTGCTGGCATTTATCGACCTGTAGGCTCCCCACGGAAAAGCCTGGGTATATCCCCATCCGTCGTAATCGCCGTGATCGGAGAATACAAGAAGTCCCGTTCCCTGGTCGATCACGGTCGAGATATTGAAGAGGGTGCCGGTCGTTTCGTAAAGCTTGGTCACATTGAAACCGTCCAGGAAAGTGGATGCGATATAGTTGCAGGTATACTCGCCCTCGGGCGTCGGGTGCTCCGTGAACGTGTTCGTTCCGCAGAGGGTCGCGTTGTAGAACCAGTCGGACCCTTTCGCTTCGAGTTCGTATCTCCTTATCTTTTCGAACATGTCGGAGAATTCCTGAGCGGTGCTGGCGGGGAGCCTGCCGACGAAAATATCGGGATACAGGTCCGGATCGTCCCTGATCATCCCGTCATATTCCCCCCAAAGATATTTCGAGTCGCCCGCTCGATCGGCGTTCCAGTTCGTGAAGGTCAAGGTGCCTTCCTCGAAGAGGTCGCTGTAGTAAAGGTCTGTCGGGACGAAAGCTCCGTCGGTGCGCATCGTCCCCGAGTCATCATAGCCATCAAGAACAAGTATGTGCCTCGTCGGTATGTGCTCCACGTCCCCTGCGAGCATTACGAAATCTATGCCCCATTCAAGCCTGGCATTGTATATGAACCGCTTGATCTCCTCCTGCGTGTCGTTCTCCTTGACCTCCCAGTAACGGTCGTTCAGGATCTCCGGTAATGTCACGACCTTGGTGTATCTCCCGGTGGCGTTGCGGAAGTCCGCATAACGGGCAGCCGTCCCGAGGAACTCCTCGGGGCAGATCACCAGGACATCGTATATTTCCGGATCGTACCATATCAGGCGGGTCGGTGCATGATATGAGATATCAACGACGCCCGAGACCATGCATCGGAGCATACCTCCTTCGGGAACCACGGGAGAGATCGAGACGGACAGGAGCGCCATTGTCCCAAGGGTCTCAATGTTTATTCCGGTCATTATTCTATGGTCCAGGTGCTGGACGGGTGCCTCGAAACCCCCGTCAGGTACCAGAGGGCTCCCATCCTTGGCTTTCGGGATGGAATGCGGATTGCGGCCGATGCCTGCCGGGACCGGGATGTAGGTAAAAACGGTATCCCGAAGATCTACCTCCACATCAACGGAGCCCAGGGGAAGCTCAATCTCTTTCTGTATTATCGGCAGACGGAGGTAAGAAGCCCTGGGGTCCATATCCAACCCGTCCATTGTGACCTCGGGGCCATATATCCCTGATAGAACCTGTGGAAAACCGTTGGACAGAACCAGGGTCTCCTTCATCGGGACGAATTCCATCATATCATCGACATCGGGTGAGGTCTCAACAGCCCCCTCGCCCACGGGTATTGTAGTGGAAAGAAGTGAAATGAGCAGCATCAATGCAAGAGTGGGCTGAAAGGACCTGTATCGTCGGAAATCCATGTGGTATCACCGTTTAGGTGGCTCCTCGATGATAATCCGCCTTCCTGTAAATATATTGTGGTTTCCAGGTTGCATCTTTTCGCATGGGCGTCACTCTCATGGCCGATGCCGGGGAAAACCTATTATCATGACTATCTCTTGTAGCCGAACAAGAGGCCGTGGGGTTGGATATTTGGAAGCGGACATAGCCGCGGTGACCGTTCTTCTGATATTGGTCGGGTCCATGATGGCGCTGAGGGGCAGCGACATGCTCAGAGGGTCCGCCCGGTTGCTGGGTGGCATGTTCCTTGGGTTGGCCGGATCCTACCTGGGTTTCAGGATAGGCAGGTACTTCGGAGGGCAATGGGCCGTGGCCTATACTCTCTCACTCGGGATCCTGGGGTTCCTCGTGGGGGCCCTTTTCGGACCCCAACTTCTTCAGGCGCTTCTGATGGCGACGGTCTTCGTTCTGGGGTTTACTGTAGGTTACCTGGTCGCAGACAGGCTCGACGGCACCGGTGCGGTCCCGTTATTTGCAGGTCTGGTCGTGGGTCTGGTCGTCGCGTGGATACTATCTGCCATAGCCAAGAGGCTCCTGCTTGCTGCGACGATAATCCTCGGTTCGGCCATGATGGGAGCAGGCATCTTCATTCTCCTGCTGGGAGATGTCAAGCTCGAGCATTCCGCGGTTCTATCCTTCGGGGCCTTCATCGCATGCTCCCTTGGTGGTTTCCTGGTCCAAAGAACGGAAATGTCCGGACCGGGAAGAGGCGGATGAGGTCATTCATCCTCTTTTTCCTTCTGTTCTCTGCGGTAGAAAAGGGACGATATGCCCAGGACACCCACTATCACGAAGAAGGTAATGATCCCTGCCGTTGTGACCTCTTCCATATCCAACTCCTCCTCGGGAGTTGTCTCCACAGGACTGGTCTCCATCACAGGTACGTCACTGGTCGTTGCATCTGTCTCATGCCAGCACCCCAGGTTTCCGCCGGGAAGAAGGGTAAGGACCTCAGCCGTTGCCGTAAGAACGTACAATCCCTTCTCAAGGGGCAGGTTCATTTTAACGATCCTCGTCTCACCTGGTAACAATCCCATGGCGATCTCCTCCGAGACCACTATTCCATCCGCCTTTTGGCCGTTGTAGAGGGATAGGTGGATCACCTCGATCCGGGAAGGGTTAGGATTATGGACCTTGACCTCCAGCGCTCTGGAATAGCGATCACCGACCATTGCCTGTTCCATGATCTCCACTGACACATGGGTTTCCACGGTCGCCAGGAAATGGAGGAACAGGTCCCGGGCCGGGATATGGTTGGAGGACGCAGTGAGCCTGATGGATATATCCTGTCTGCCCCGACCGGTGACGTTGCTGTAGGACCAGTTCAGGAAAGCCTCTTCACCAATGTTCAGTTCATCCACGGGTAGCAGAATTGTCCCCTCCTCCACACTACCGTTGTGGGTGATGGCATGCACCAGCGTGTAGACCGGCCGCCTTTCCGAAAGGCCTTCGTGCATGTCCCAGGGAAAGCGGGGATAGCTGATGTTCAGAGGCCATGGGCCGATATTCTGTATCCGCGCTTCGACCGTGATGTCCCCCCCTTCCGGAATGGCAGCGGGGGCCCCTTGGCAGCTCAGATCCAGAAGGGGCATGGAGTCCAGAACGATATATTCCTGGCTCTCGGAAAACGGAAGCCAGGAGGGGCCTTCCACCACCGACCATATATGGTTCACACCGGGTGATAATGTTATGTTCATCTCCACATGGACGGTGGAACCGGCGCCAATATCAAGAACAGTAAGGTTCAGTTCCTCCGAGAAGCTCCTGCTCCTGAGGAACAACGGCTCCATGGAGCGGTTCTGGAAGGCAAGCGGTGCCGAGGTTTCCGAACCGAAGACCTTCACAGTCCTGGTGCCGGCCGGTACGGTACCCCAGTTCCTGATGGAGACCTTCACGTTCGTTGTGGGCGATGAGGGGTCAATGACGACAGGCTCCACATCCAATATCTCAAGGTCCGGCAGAGCCGGAAGGCTCGAGAACTTCTGCGATGTATGTGCGGGAATTCCCGATAAGGTCGGGACGGTCACCACAGAGAATCCCAGCTGGAATTCCTTAACGGATACCGTGAACTCCACCTGTAGTGTCTGACCCAGATCGTGAAAGTTCAGAACCTCGGAATCCCAGAACTCCTGGGAGAGGCCTCCCGTCTCCCTGTCCCTGATGACCCGGTAGAGGTCAGCCCGGACCATTCCGGATGGTGTCATTCCCCTGTATGACACTGTGGCGATCACCGATACCATGGTCCCCGGGGTGGCGTCGGGATCGGAAACGGAAAGAGAGGTCACTTCTCCGCCCCAGGAGAGATCCCGGACGGTGAACGTTGGAGATGTGGGGCTGGACAGATCGCCCTCGGATTCGGGGACCTCTATGAAACCCAGGTCGAATGTCGAGTCATTTCGCCTCATCATGGTGGGCGACAGCTCAAGGGACGAGCCCAAGGTTAACCGAAGAGGTTCCGTCCAATCATCGGAATGCATGCCGGAGGGATTGGTTGACACGTAAAGGTCACCCCCCATTCTGTTCCATGCACGCCAGAGAGCATCATGCCCGCCTTCCGGGGATACAGTTACCCTGGAGGAGCTGATGAACTGCCGTGATGAGGCCACCTCAACAGCTTCCTCCATCGGGGAGTCTGGAGCTGCCACCATCAACCGATAAGGGGCTCCCGTTACTGAGACCACAAGGAGAAGGTAAGGGGTGCTTCCCATTCCATCGACGAACGAGACCTCTTCAATGAGCTGGTCCTCTTCCGTGACGATCTTCACGGTTTTGCTCCACCCATCACTCTCGGACCGGACGGAGTACATGGCCTCTCCCACCCCGGACAGCCATGCAATGTGCAGGTTCCCCTTGTCGTCGAACCAGAGGTCCGGGTCGCGGTCCACTGCACCATCTTCAGTGATCCTTTCCGGGATCGTCCAGGTGTCGCCTTCAAGGAATGTGACCATGACCTCCCGGTCCTCCATCGTGGTGGCGTTCTCGTCGATGTCCTTGATGAAAGCGATGGCGGACCGCTGGTTCTCCTGGTCGGTGGCCAGGCAGGGGTGCTGTTCCGAACCGCCGTCCTGCGTGACCCGTGAAGGGCTCCCGTTGAAGTTCCCATGGATATCACCTATGTGGTAATACAGCCTCATCGAGGTTGACCTGGCAGCCATGTCTTCCATGTACCCGGCTTCCGACCATACCACTACAGGTCTTCCATCCCCGAGGTATTCGAGATCGGGGTGCGATTTGTAGGTATTGTTCCTGTATATTTCAGATTCGATAGTGCCGTCCCGATATACCAGGTGGGTGGTATGGCCGTCCCTGACGGTCAGTTCCAGCTGCCCGATGTTTCCCGAGGGGGCTGCCGCCGTATCCGTTCCCATACCCTGGAGGTCGAGGTCCCATCGAACAGGTGCATTTCCGGTCCTCAGACCAAGGTCGTTAAGGAAGAGCGAGTCCTCGAAGCTAAGCTCTGCGGACCCGGACCAATGGGGCCCTGTCCCCTCCATGCTGCATGTCCATGACGCCGATATGTCCCCTGCGAGCCTGGGATCGTCGTAGCCGGGGAGACAGAGCGTCACTATGTCAGTTGTGTTGCCCGATATCTTGATGTCCAAGGTGGAGATGATGGGTCCGAAATGCCCATCTTCCCCCACGCTCAGGAAGGTGGAGGCCTCTGCATATCCCTCCATCAGGATCTCCGGTAACGGCAGTTCGATGGGGTCTTGGTAAGCCCCCGTTCCATGGAGCTTCCTTCCAAGTGTCAGGACCGACAGCTCCATGCTCATAGCCGTTGATCCATCCATACCGAAGGTGAAATTCCCATGGGCAGAAGGAAGGAAAGCCTTTCCTTCCTGAGGGACAGTAGTGCGGTAAGAGGTGTTCGAACCCCCTTCGATCGGCGTGTCGCCCCGGGAGATGATCGTCGTGGTGCCGTCAAGGAGAATATAGGCAGAGAGGAAGATCTCCTCTCTGTCGTCGTTCAATACGACCTCCCCCACCCCGTTCATCCTGTTCGAGAGGGTCTTTACCGAACAGGTGCTGACGTCCAGCTTGCCGGTCAGGACATAGGAGGACAGGTCCCTGTCGAAGTACGAGTACCTTTTCTCAAGCTCACCGAACCAGGGCGGGACCGGGGAGATCCTGACCGTGTAGGACATCCGGGGAAGAGGTTGCCCGCCATATGTGGAATTGATGTTCAGTGTATGGTTCCCCTGCGGAAGCGAACCGGTGTCGAAGGAAGCCCTGAAATGCGTCCCCGAGACCCTTGTGCCGTATTCCATGAATTGCCCTTCGATGGTTGCGTAGACCCTTATGAGGGACGGGTCCTCGACATCCTGAAAGAAGATATCGAGGTCCACGGCGTTCTCGATGCCGGCAATGTATTCTCCGAATACCTCCGGGTCCGGGTTCCCGTCCTGGTCGGAGGAGACCCGCCCTATGAACGGAAGCGATACCATCAGAGACCTGACGTTGTTGCTCTCGCTGACCTCCCGTTCAACCCCATCGGTATCGACAACTGCGACTATCAGGTGGGTTCCGGGTCTTTCCGGGACCCATTTGAACTCCTTGATGAACTCATGTCCCGGGCTCAGGGGTACCAGGGGGAACGTGACGACGATGCTCCGGTTGGGTCTTGAACCGTCCTCGAGATCCAGGACAACGACCCCAACGTCCGAGTTCGATGACATCCCGAGGTTCTTGATCCTCAGGGTGCCCTGATAGCCGTCCCTCGTGGGGGATATCTTGAGCTCGGTGATCGAAAGGTCTGGAGCCCCGTTGAGCTGACCGGAGGCACAGGAAATGATGTTGAGGGATGGGATGACCAGTAGAAGTACAGCAAATATCACCAGGTGCAGGGTCCGGGATGAATGCTCGCTCATCCTACTTGGATGAGATGGTTCGATATTATAATTTCTGGAGGACGGGCGATAAGTTCTCATCCTACACATTTTAATATCAAAACAACTTTGGGGCCTTGCTGTGCCCCGCTGGGGCATTCACCCGGGAGGAACCTCCATGGTAGAGAAGATCGAAGCGCTGGTTGACGGCGGAAAAGCATCCGCGGGCCCTCCCCTGGGCCCGGCACTGGGCCCTCTTGGTGTCAACATCAGCCAGATCGTGGGCGAGATCAACAAGAAGACAAAGGATTTCACCGGTATGAAGGTCCCGGTCACGATAATCATCGACCCCAAGACAAAGGAATATTCCATATCCGTCGGGACCCCCCCGACATCCTCCCTCCTTCTCCAGGAAGCAGGAAGGGATAAGGGGCCGGGAAGCGTCACGGATACCATTGACATCTCCATCGAGAAGGCCATCAAGGTTGCCAGGATGAAACGGGAGAACCTGCTGGCGACCTCGCTCGAAGCCGCGGTCAAGGAGGTGCTGGGAACGGCCGTCTCGATGCACGTCACCGTTGACGGCAAGGATCCCAGGGAGGTACAAAAGCTTATAAATGAGGGCCATTATTCAGCCCTCCTCACCTCCGAGTGAGAGTGAAACGAAAGAAGCATCCGATGTAGGAGGAGCACTGGTCCGGAAGGGCCGCCTCCGCCCAACTACACGGGGTGTGTATCATGGCAGAAGAAAAGATTGTCAAGGCAGTGACCGAGGCCCTGAAAAAGGCCCCGGAGCGCAAGTTCATAGAATCCGTCGAGCTTGCAATAAATCTGAAGGATGTCGACCTTGCGAACCCCAAGAACAGATTGACCGAGGAGATCATCCTTCCAAAGGGAAGGGGGAGACAGGTCAAGGTCGGACTTTTCGGCACCCCTGAGATGGCAGCAAAGGCGCAGGGTGTCGCGGACCTCATAATAGGGGCCGAGGAGATATCAAAGATGGCCGATGAGAAGTCCGAGACCAAGAAGAAAGTGAACGGTATAGATTTCTTCGTAGCCGAAGCCCCCCTGATGGCGGTCGTCGGTAAGAACCTCGGCGTCATTCTTGGCCCAAGGGGAAAGATGCCAAGGCCGATACCCCCTGGTGCTGATCCCGGACAGCTTATATCCAACCTTCGAAAGACCGTAAAGGTGAGGTCCAAGGACCGCAGGACCTTCCACGTTGCCGTCGGAACGAGGGACATGAACCCCAAGGACATTTCCACCAACATCGAATCGGTCCTCAACAGGATACGGTCAAAACTGGAGCGCGGCTACATGAACATCCATTCGGTCTACGTCAAGACGACGATGGGACCTGCTGTGAGGATCGACCTGAGGTGACCATCATGGCGCATGTAGCGGAATATAAAAAGGATATCGTGAACGAGCTTCAGGGGATCATTCGGGATCACAGCACCATCGCAGTGGTGAAGATAGACCGGATCCCCGGTGTCCAGATGCAGAACATCAGAGCGAAGCTTCGGGACCAGATGACCATAAAGGTCGCCAAGAAGAACCTTATCAAGATAGCTTTTGAAGGTATGAAGGGCGAGAAGGCCGGCATAGAGAAGTTGGGAGACCATATGGACGGTCAGACAGCTGTTCTGGGTACGAACCTCAACCCTTTCACTCTGCACAAGATTCTTTCCCAGAACATACAACCCATGCCCGCAAAGGGGGGTGATGAAGCACCCGAGGATATTACCGTACCCGCAGGAGAGACATCCTTTCCACCCGGGCCGATAGTGGGTGAGTTCGGAAAGGCGGGCATACCCGCTGCCATCGACAAGGGCAAGGTCATAATAAGGAAGACCGTGACCCCTGTGAAGAAAGGGGGCACGATCTCGAAGGAGGTCGCCTTCGCGCTCACCAAGCTAGGGATATTCCCTTTCAGGGTCGGGATAGAACTTGACGGTGCCTGGGAGGACGGAATTATCTACCAAACCCGCGACCTCGATATCGACTTTGACGCTTACAGATCTCAGATGAACTATGGTATACAGATGGCCTTCAATCTGGCGGTGTTCACCGCCTACGCGACACCGCTGACCGCGGTGCCCATCCTGCAAAAGGCAAGGATCGAGGCCTACAATCTTGCAGTGTTCGCAGGTATCATGAACAAGGATACGGCGGACCTGATACTCTCCAAGGCCTATGGAGGCATGCTCGCCTTGGCGAGGTTGATGAGCAACGAAGCGCTCGACAACGACCTCCAGGGTATTATCGAAGGGGCAGCTGCGGCCCATCAGGAAGCCACCACCGCAGCCCCCGAGGATAAGAAGGTCGAGGAGAGCAAGGAAAAGGAGACCGAGGAAGAGGCCCCCACCGAGGAAGATGGAATGGCCGGACTTGGAGCACTTTTCGGATGAGAACGAAGATCAATAAAGAAGGAGGAAAAAAAATGGAATACATATACGGCGCCCTTCTGCTTCATTCCGCTGGCAAGCAGATAAA
>JAFGJI010000047.1 GCA_016929175.1 Thermoplasmatota archaeon
CGCAGGATCGCGGACGCGGAGAGGTTCCGAAGGAAAACATCGGAGTTCATAAAAGACCTCAACGAGAGAATAAAAGAACACTGCGCTGATCTGATGGTCCCCTGCGTTGACCTTTACAAGGCTCTGGGTTCCCCTGATCGACCGGATCTCCTGGACCCGGAGTTCGCCATTGGCGACAACGCCCACCTGAACCTGGAAGGCCAGAAGAGGATGGCAAAGGCCTTCCACGAGGAATATTTCAAAGAAGCAGAATTCGACATCGTCGTCTGCATAGGTGACTCCCACACCCAGGGGTTTCCCGTCCGAGACGATTCCAGGAACCTCCTCCCCATCGAACTGGACATCGACAGCCCCCACCAGTACCCTTACTGGCTGGCAAAATGGACCAGAAAGACCTTCATGAACGCCGGTGTGGCGGGGAACACTCTCTACGGGATGAGGAACCGCTTCGAGAGCGACGTCCTCCCCTACTTCCCGGACCACTGCTGCATCCAGGGGGGAACCAACGATTCCCTTCTGGGCATATCTCCGGAGGAATCCCTGGAAGATATGTTGGCGCTTATCGAGAAATGTCTCGAAGCGGAGATAACTCCCGTGGTCGGAACGATACCGCCCCTGGGGTTCTAGAAAAAGATTATGACTGGGGGGTGATGGAGACCACGTTGTTCCCCCGGAGGATGACGGTCCCCAGCCTTCTCCTGGCGCCGTCGTTCTCCTCCTCGGTCCCCTCGAGGACCATGTTCATGTACTCATCGTAACCGGTGAGCTTCCCTTCCATTATCCTGCCATCCTTGAGCTTTATGGAGACATGTTTGTCGACGCTCTTCTCGAGGATGTTCTGGGGCATGGCCATCTGATACCACCTGGAAAAGCAGAAGGGCATCTCTTATTTGAAACTTTATATCCCCCTTGAAGAAAACAACTTCCTCATTCGTTCCAGTGGCCGCAGTGCGGGCATCTCCAGGAAAACTGCCTTGGATAGGGTTTGTCGCAGTTGCGGCACCTGAACTCGGCTTGGCACATCATGCATATCGTCGCCATTGCGGGCAGGGGAGACCCGCAAACTGGGCAGGTCAGGAGAAGTCCGCACTTTGTACATGTGCTCGCGAACTTGCTGACCGCCTCACCGCACTGAGGGCATGCTACCTCCAGATCCCTGTCGCAGTACTGGCAGACCCCGGTCCCCATGCATTCCTTGCACTTCAGTACGAGATATCTCCTCCTTCTCCCCTTGCATGCCACGCATTTTCCGGAGCCTTTGCAGACCGGGCACATCACCCCGTAGGCCTCCCGGTTCCTCTTGTAATCGGCCGTGGGGTCCGCCCTCTCGAGGGCCTTCCTCTCGGCGTCCTTTGCCGGTTTTGGCGGCTCTTTGAGCTCGAAACCCTCCACCTTTATGGTATCGGTCACCCCGTCCATGTCGTAGGTCTTGGCATCCAGGGAGGGCTCTATGACATCGGCTCCCTCGGGGGCCTTGAAGTCCTCCGAAAGGGAGAACTCCATCGTCCTTGCCTTCCGAAGCTCCTTCGTGAGATCGAAGGTTTCCTCTTCCTCGTTCACTCCCACCGTATCGTTCGGAAGGTATTAATTGATACCCTCCCCGCATCATCCCACCACGAAACAATTCGCAGAAAACAATTAATAAGGGGTCGGTTCTGGGGAGCCCGATGTCCGACGTGCTGACATCCCTGATACCGCAGCCCGAGGGGATCACACTGGTCCTCGGATCGTCCCTCTGCCTTCTTCTGGGGATATTCTCCTATTTCAGGAAGGTCCTCGACCTCAAGGCGAGCATTCTCGCATCCGCTCTGGGTTTTATGATAATAATCTACTCGGACTTCTTCTGGTTCTTCCTCCTTCTCCTGTTCCTCGCGGCCTCCTACATCGTCACGATGTGGAGATATTCGGCAAAGGACAGGAAGGGACTCTCCCAGGGGCAATTGGGAGAAAGGGGGGTGAGGAATGTTCTCTCCAACGGGGCAATACCATTTGTCATCGTTCTCACCTCGGGCCTCCTTGACGAGATATCTGCCGGACTGGCAGGTTTCCTGTTCATTATCTCGATAGCCATAGCCACATCCGACACCTTCGCAAGCGAGATCGGGATCGTGGCAAGGAAGCCCCGGATGATCACCAGTCCCAAGACGATAGTGAAGCCGGGGGTGGACGGCGGGGTCTCACTGCTCGGCAATACGGCCGCGTTCCTCGGTGCCTTGATAATAGGGATCGGCGGATATTTCCTGGTCACGGACAGGTTGACGACCATCGGACCTCACGGACTCGAAGCTGGCGTCCTGGTGGTTATGGTCGCAGTCGTGGTCGGATGGTTCGGATGCCAGTTCGACAGTCTTCTGGGAGCCACCCTCCAGAGAAAGGGCCTCGTATCGAACGACATGGTGAACTTCTTGACCATCCTTGTCGGAATGGTCTTCTCCCTGCCGTTGTACTTTTTACTTTATTAGACAGGTACTCGCCTGTATCATACCGAAAGGCTATTTTGTGGAATGCACATACAAGGCGAAAGGTAGGAAGGCGTGGTGAATGAACGAGTTCCCGTTGACCAAAAAGATGCTCCTGGTGATATTGGATGGCTGGGGACACAGCGACGAGGTGGAGTACAATGCGATCAGGCAGGCAAGGACCCCGAACTTCGATTCCCTGATCGAAGGATATCCCCATCGCCTGATAGAGGCGTCCGGAGAATTCGTGGGCCTGCCCGAAGGCCAGATGGGGAACAGCGAGGTCGGGCATCTTACCCTGGGGTCCGGAAGGACCGTATACCAGCCTCTTGTCAGGATAAACAAAGCGGTCCAGAACGGCGCCATCAGGAACAACGAAGAGCTCATGAAGGGAATGGAGAGGGTCAAGATCAACAACGGCACCCTGCATCTGATGGGCCTCGCTTCCCGGGGCGGGGTCCACAGCCACATATCCCATCTCTACGGGATACTCTGGATGGCCCTTTCCATGGACATCGAGAAGGTACGTATACACGCTATCACCGACGGCAGGGATGTGCCGCCCGATTCCGCCCTTTCCGATATAAGGGAGCTGCAGGAATGGATATCAAAGAACGACACCAAGGGCAGGATCAGGATAGCATCGATAATGGGACGTTTCTACGCAATGGACCGGGACCGCAGGTGGGAGCGAACGCAGAAGGCGTTCAGATATTATGTGGTTCCTCAGGAGAACCAGCACAGGGACCCGGTCCAGGCCGTCAGGGGATCCTACGAACGGAGCGAGACAGACGAGTTCATAAGCCCTGTACAGCTCGTCGATGATGAAGAAAAACCTCTCGGCCTGATAGAGGACGAGGATACCCTCATCTTCTTCAATTTCCGGCCGGACAGGGCAAGACAGATCATGAAGGCTTTCATCTACCCGTTCTTCGATGGGTTCGTTCGCGACAGGGTCGTGCGTCCATACTTCGTCGCCATGACAGATTACGACGATGCTGTCTACACCCATGTCGCCTTCTCCGAGGAGAAGATAACGCATACCATCGGGGAGCTGGTCTCGACCTCGGGCCTGAGGCAGCTCCGGATCGCGGAGACCGAGAAATATGCTCATGTTACATTCTTCTTCAGCGGCGGAAGGGAGGATCTGTTCAAAGGAGAGAGCAGGATACTGGTCCCGTCGCCCAAGGTCAAGACCTACGACCTTCAGCCCGAAATGTCCGCGATCGAGCTGACGGACAGGATGGAGGAGGAGCTCGAGGGAGGGACCTTCGATCTTGGGGTTCTGAACTATGCGAATACGGATATGGTGGGTCATACCGGGATCATGGAGGCAGCTGTCAGGGCCGCCGAGACCGTCGATGTCTGCCTCGGGAGACTGGTCCCCCGTGCATTGAAGAAAGGATATCATCTCATGATCACCGCCGACCACGGCAATGCCGAGCACATGTGGAACTTCGAGAAGAACATGCCCTTCACCGCGCACACCACGAACCCTGTCTATCTGATCTATGCGGGAAAGGGGATCTCCAAGGATATGAAGCTCAGGAATGGCGTCGGGACCATAGCGGACGTCAGCCCGACGATCCTGAAGCAGATGGGGCTTCCGATCCATCCTTCCATGTCCGGGACCCCTTTCACATGAGCCATGACGAAAATACCGGACCCTGTCCAGACATTTTTTCCAGCTTCCGGTGGACGTGATATCGGGGTCTTTCTTTCCTTGAAAGCGGTCCAGTACGGTTCACATGAGTAAATTATATTTATAAAAACCAACATCAATGGGTCGGAACAGTGACTATCCGGTATGTTGGAGGCGACCTGGGCAAAGGATGACAAAAATGGTACGGCCAGATGTTTACTGGCACCCTTGAAAGATACAAAACTTAAAATATGTATCCGGTGTTAGAGGGCATCAATCCCGCCCATTTTCCTTGTGGGGCCATCCTATCTCAGTGATCTAACCTGACTGCTGGATTCGTGGAGGTATAACATGAGAAAGAGCCTGGTGATGCTCGTTTTGTTGGCAATGATAGCCACATCATTATTCGGCATGATGGAAAACACTTCTGGGAGAATCGAATATACTGTTCCAGCGGACCAGGAGGACCCCCTGGGATCTTACGGGGACCCGGTCCAGGAACTGACGGATCCGATCGAGGAAGTATCCGATGGTCTTTTCGTCGGACCTCGGCCGGAGCTTTCCCTGTTCCCGGAAGAGGCCTTGCCTGTCGGGATGGAAGATGTTGGGCTGGATTGGCCCCGGAACGAGGAAGAGACCAGGGACCCCACAAGGGGTGCCGTGAACACCTCCAGCCTCATATACATCCAGGAAGCGCCAAAGAAGGTCTATTACAACGACGAGGTAAGGCTGGCCGGACTTCTTCTCGAGGACAACAACTCGGACGGGGAGAGGAATTCGGGTGATTACCCCATTGTGAACGAATTCGTTAAACTTCAGTGGGCAGATGGAACTGAGTTTTATTTCGAGGCCGACCTCAGGACCGAATGGGACAACCAGGAACTGAACTTGACCGCGGGCAGGTTCTCGATGCCCTCGAAGTTCCTGGGGAACGATACCGATCCCGTAAAAATGTACGCCAACGTGACATCCATCTCGGCCAATCCCATCGAGCTGCGGCTTTACTACCAAGGCGTCTGGACCGTCGACGGTGCAAGGTTCTACAATATTACACAGGATATCTACAATGTCCTCTGGGATAAAAAGATCGGAGTGGACGACGACGGAGATGCCGCCCTGCTCCAGAGCAACGGCATCGATGATGACCATGACGGTGTCATCGACGACGGTGCACCGGGCATCCCCAAGAGCGGATGGCCCGAGGGGGTGGACGAGGAGGACTTCGAGTTCGATGACCAGGGGAACCCGATAGACACCGACGGGGACGGATTGATCGACGAGGACCCAAATGCTTTCATCGCAAGGAGAGGATACGAGAAAAGGCTCTACGTGGAGATCTGGCACAAGACCAAGACCACCATTGAGGTTGAGGGGTCGGACCTCATAGATGTCGGGGACACTTTTAAAGTGAGCGGGATGATAGAGGACACATCCTATGCAAATACCATCATGGGTACAAAGACCATGAGGCTCTTCTGGGACGGCCAGCCCGTCGCCGAAACGGTCGCGCTTCCGGTAGCTTCCCAGTATTTCTCGAAATATGAGTTCACGTTCAGGGTTCCCGACAGAGCTACTGCCGGTGCTCACAGCGTATCGGTGGAGTTCAGCCCGAGCTACAACATCACGAACAACTATTACTTCGACCCCTCGAACGCCACGACCACGATACATGTGAGGAGGCCCACGAAGGTGATATTCGACAATGTGGACCCCAATTACAAGGTAACCTGGGTCTACAGGGGCTCCACGATATGGATCAACGGCTCCATCGTCGACAAGCTCTACTACGAGCGCGAGTTCACCCATGAGGGGCCGAAACTGTCCATTGATGGCGTGGAATACGGCAACCAGTACAGGTTCAACGTGATGTGGGGTGACCCGATCCAGCCGTTCGCCACCATGTGGACCGGACAGTTCATCATCGACGACAACGGGACATTTTCCATAGAATACGATCTTCCCGCAGGGAACCAGCCTCTCGGTGCGGTCACCGTGTTCGTGGAGACCAACTTCGACGAGAGCCGATATCACGATCCGTTGATGTACTATTCCAATTCGCAGAACTCGACCAGGTTCATGGTCCGGGCTCGCACCGAACTGAGCATCTGGATAGATCAGAACAAGAACGGTCTCGACGATGAGATAGAGCAGGACCAGTACGGCAATCCGCTCAATACCTACATCACAAGGATCCAGTTCAAGGATGCCAACGGCAAGGTCTATGACTGGAACTACGCCCGCGTCAGAGGCAGGTTGAAGGACCTATCCCAGTCATCCGGAGCGGTGAGGGTGGGGGTCCCCAACCAGGAGATCAAGTTCTACTGGGGATTCGGTAAGACCTACCAGAAGTACATAGATCTGGTGACCGATTCCAACGGGAACTTCGAGGTAGACATACCCATCAGTCCCAACCACGCGCTAGGACCGGTACCTATCAGAGCCTCGTTCGCGTCCGATTACTGGACCAACTACTACGACACATCCACCTACGTGGATGCCGACGGGCAGCCGTTCTCCGTCGTTTCCTTCACTTCACTATCCATCAATGCATCGGTAGCGGTGAAGGGAAAGGACGTGAGGGTCACGGGTACCTTGCTGGACGACCAGCTGGTCGGGATCGGCAACAGGTCCATCAAGATATTCAGGCTGGACAGATGGGACGGGAACTACAACTCCCTCTCCGCTGCCGGCGGAAAGGGGACTTTCATTGGTACCGCCACAACCAACTCCATCGGTAAGTTCAGCTTCAGCGATTATACCGTCGAGGAGAGGATGAACGTCGGGTCAGTTTGGGTGGTGGCCGAGTTCGCCGGTTCCGAGGAATTCCCCGACGGACCAGGTGGCGTCAGATATCGAGCGAACGATGCATACACTCACATCATTTCCGTCCCCGACAAGCTGATCATCACATCGGAGACCGCAGTGGTCCTCGAAACGGTTCCCAATTTTCTTGTGAGGAACGGAGAGGCGAGGATCACCGGCAAGCTGCTGGAATCATACAAAGGAAGGTACGACCAGACCCGAGGTGTTGCCGGACAGACCGTGACAGCTTACCTGAAACAGGGAGAAGAGGTCTTCAAGATGGGTGCCCAGAGGACAAGGAGCGACCCCAACCTCCCCGAGTTCAACGGATACTTCGAGATCAAGACCCAGAACGTACCATCGAAACTCACTGTGGGGAATGTGGAGATCATCGTTGATTTCGAACCGGAGATCAGCGCCGAAGGGGTTCCGCTCTACCAGCCGTCCAGCAACAGGACCGTGGCCGAGGTCTGGTCATCCACCCGGGTCAAGGAGGTTTACATCGGACCCGACGACCGGTCGGACCCCCAGGATGGCAGGATCGACCTTTATGAGGACCACCCCGAGGAGTGGGTGTTCACGTACCAGGTTCTCGAGGGATCCACCGAAGTCACATCCGGTGACCCTGTCACATACGGTGTCGTTTGGCTGAACATCACCCTTGGTCCATACACGAATGTTACAAGGGCCCTGACCGATATTCGCGGGAGGGTTCACTTCAACTTCACCTCCAGGTTCACCGATACGGCAACGGGGAACATGTTCTCCATACCAGCCGAGCAGGAGAATGCAAACCTTACGATCCAGGTCAACTTTGTTGGAAAACAGGGTTACACCAGCAGCATAAAGACGAGGTTCTGCACATATCATAAGGAGAAGATCGAACCACCGGAGAGGACACCCTGGGCTTTACTCTTCCTGTTCCTCTTCGTGCTCTTCCTCATTGCCATCGTGGTCCTTTTCTTCTTCTATCGTTACATCGAGAGAAGGAGAAGGCTCAGAGCTCTCAAGAAGATCATCAAGAAGGCAGCTGACCAGCTCGAGACGGGGAACCCGTATTCGGCCGTCATTTTCAAGGCCTATCAGAAGATGGGGGCCCATCTGCGGAGATACGGGTTCATGCGGCGTGACGCGGACACTTTCAGGGAGTTCGAGGACGCCGTCAGGGCCGCCCTCCCCGTTGATGAGGGAAGCCTTAACAACTTCCTCGACATCCTCGAGGAGGCAAGGTATTCCAAGCACGTGATCGGCTCCGGTCACAAGGACAGAGCGATTGACTGTCTCCGGAATGTCGAGAGATCCCTTGACAATATCATCCTTGACGAGGAAGCTGCCCTGAGGCAGATGGAGCTTGCGGACGAGGAATACATAGAGACCGATATCGTGGTGAGCGAAGACAAGGGGGCATAGAGCGGATGAAATGGAACGAAGCCATCGCAATAGCCGTCGCAGTAATGATGGGAATAATCTTCCTCATAGTTCCTCTGTTCTCGCTCGTGTTCGATGTAACGGGCATAACGGATGAGGATCCGAAGTTCTCGGCCTATGATGAGGATTACTGGGACATCAGCAATTTCGTCGAGGATATTGAGAACTATAACTGTAATGTCCCTGGATCCATCCACTACAGCGGGAAAGGGAACAACGATGGGACATATGACTACGAGGTGAAATCCATCGTTTCAACACCCACACTGCTCCTTGGAGACCTGATAGATCCCGAGAAGACCATTTACATCGCGGTGGGCGTAGAGAGGTCCTATACCCAGGAAGAGGTCAGGGCTCTGCGGAATTTCCTCGCAAGGGGAGGTCATGCGATCATCGCGGATGATTACGGCTATGCAAATCAGATCGCGAACGACTACGGCGTGACGTTCTTCGGCGGTCAGTTCTACGATGAGAGCTTCGATACCAACGTCAACTACACCCAGGTCCAGGCCCATATGGGCTCCGACCTATACGATGTGGACGGTGTCAAGGTATGGTCGAAGGACTTTCCCTATGGGGACGGTGTCTGGGATGACGACCAGGATGCCGACGGTAAGATCGACGAGGATGACCATACCGGGAGCTCCAGGAACTACGATGATGACAGAGATAATGCAGACCTCCAGAAGAACCTGCGCGATGACGACAACGACGGGATCGTGGACGAGGAGAACGAAGGTTTCGATGAAGATCCCATTGATGATGATGTAGTATTCACACCGGGTGGGGATGCTGGCAATCGTTGGTATGGACACCTCAATGTCGACCTTGAATGGTTGAACGGAATAGATGATGACGGTGACGACATCATAGATGAGGACCTGCAGTCCTACGAGCTCATTACCTACAAACCCACCGGTCTTTCCTCATCCGTCAATCCCTGGATATGGGCAGCCGGGACTTCCAAATCGTTCATAGACATGGACGGCAACGGGATCCTTTCCATCCCAACCACGGGTGACCTCAAGGGAAAGAACGCGGATGAGGTCTCATCGGTCGGCAACGAGATCCAGTTCTGTGTCGAGATACCTGTCTCCGATGATGGGACCGGGGCCGTGGACGTGATATCCGGAGAATCCATGGAGACCATCAAGGAAGCGGAAAAACAGGCAAAGAAGTTCCGGGTCAGGGAACTGAATCCCGAGGCTGACAAATTGATCACGGAACTGGGTTCTGTTGTCTTCATCGCGGACCCTTCCATCTTCATGAACGACCTGTATTCGCTGAACCACATCAGGTACGATGTCAACCTCCCGTGGGATCCCGAGGGGAACGGGGAGGACGATGACGGTGACGGTCTTATCGACGAGGACCGTGAGATCCTGAGGGAGACAGGTGATGTCTCACAAAAGGATATTGATGACCGGAACAATCTGGCGGACAACTCCCCGGACTACTGGTCCGAGAGCGATGTGGAGAAATACCCCTGGCTTTCCGAGGATATGATAGGTAAACCCAAGCTGGACTACGACAACCATCAGTTCCTTCTCGATCTGATACATCATCTCTGTCCGGCAAAGGAGGGAGAGACGAACCTCATCCTCATCGATGAGAGCAGGCATTCCCAGCCGAACCATCTCCTGAAACCCGTTTACAAGACCATGGAGGTAACGGGATTTCTGACCTCTTCTCCCTACTATGCCTTCCCCATCATCCTGTCCATAGGCTTCCTGATGATATTTGCCGCACTGCTGGTGAAGGACAAGGAAAGCTGGGCACACAATTTCGACATCAGCACTCTTGTTCCCAGAAAGGCGGTCCCTGTCGATAACAGGCTCCAGACCACGAAGCTTAGGCTCGCCATGAGGGAAAAGGTCAGGCTCTCTCGGGGTCTGAGCCCCGAGGAGTTCGCCTCGATCAACGAGTCCACGATCCTTGGTTCGATAAGGGACCCGGAGCTGATCGAACTGCTTCAGAACACCGATCGCACATACACTGCACAGGAACTGCAGCGTATGATGGAAAAGATCAAGAAGATCCAGAATATATGAAGGATGGAATGAAAGAAAATAGGTGATGAGAAATGACACCGGATGGAACCCAACCAGTACCACAGGCCAGGCCACCCGCAGCACCGCAGGCGCCCCCAAGGGCACCTCCTGCCGGTCAACTGCCCCCCACACCGGGAGCGGCTCCAGCTGCGCCAGCCGGACCTGCCAGAAAGACCACGACCTCCCCCGAGGTTCAGAGGGCGATAAAGGGCGTGTCTGCAACATCCACCGCGCTGATCGCGGAGGTGGAGAAGGCCATTATCGGAAAAAGGAACGTTCTCGAGCACGTTCTCCTTTCCATCCTGGCCGATGGACACATCCTGTTCGAAGATTTCCCGGGAACAGCGAAGTCTCTCATGGTCATGACCTTCGCTTCCGCTCTGGGATGCAAATACAGGCGTATCCAGTTCACTCCTGATCTGCTTCCAACGGATATCACCGGTACGTATATCTTCGATGAAAAGGACAACGAGTTCAAGTTCAGACCAGGCCCGATATTCGCCAATATCATCCTGGCTGACGAGATAAACAGGGCACCGCCGAAGACGCAGGCAGCCATGCTCGAGGCCATGCAGGAGCGGCAGGTGTCCATCGAGGGTGTGACGCACAGGCTTCCAAAGCCCTTCCTCGTGATGGCGACCCAGAACCCTATCGAGCAGGAGGGGACCTATCCGCTCCCCGAGGCTCAGGTTGACAGGTTCATGCAGAAGATGTCCATGGGTTATCCTTCGAGAGAGGACGAGAGGGAGATCCTTATCCGCAGGATGAGAAGGGGTAAGGACAATGTGGACATCAATGTGATCACATCCCCGGAGAAGATCATTGCGATGCAGCAGGTCGTCGAGAAGGTCCACATGGACCCTGCTCTTCTGACCTATATCGTGGAGATAGTATACAGGACCAGGGAAGATCCCAGGGTCGTTGTAGGCTCATCTCCCAGAGGGTCTCTGGCCCTGTTCAAGCTTGCCAGGGCGAGAGCTGTGTTGCAGGGCAGGGACTTCATAACCCCGGATGATATCAAGGCCGTAGCTATGCCTTCATTGGCCCACAGGCTTATCCTCAAGCCCGAACCAAGGATCCGTGGTGTGTTGCCTCAGGATATTATAAACAAGATCCTGGCCGAGGTCCCGGTACCTGCGGTATGATCTTGGAACAACAGTGGTCCGGGCGGTCTCATCTCCGCCCGGACACCATTTGGAGAAGTGTGAGACTATGTGGACGAAAAAATCAGCTGCCTTCATAAGCATGTCGGTGGTCCTCACCCTATTAGGGTTGGCCACGAACAACCTGCTCATCGTGATGGTCGCCCTTACAGCTCTGGTATATACCACGGTCAGTCTATTCGCCAATACGTCCACCAGGTTGACAGCGGACAGGGAAATGTCCCAGGAGAAGATATTCGAGGACGGGACCGTCAAGGTTGAGCTGAGGATACTCAATCAGGGTGGAAAGACCGGTTTCCTCGAGGTCCGGGACAAGCTTCCAAGGGTGATACAGCTCAAGGAGGGCACGAATTATACTTACCTGAACCTCAACCCCAAGGGTGCGACGAGGCTCAAGTACACGATCAAGTGTCCCCTGAAGGGTGTCTTCAAGATAGGACCCATCACCCTGAGGACGCATGACCCCTTCAACATGTTCTACAAGGAGAAGACAGTGGCATTCGAATCGGACCTCACGGTATTCCCGCAGGTCAGGGACGTCAAGGAGCTCTATATCAAATCGAAGCAGCCCAAGATGTACCCTGGCGAGATGAAGGTGAAGATGCCCGGTCCCGGGACCGAGTTCTTCGCCATCAGGGACTACATGCCGGGGGACCCGTTCAGGGATATCAACTGGAAGGCGTACGCCTCCACGGGGAAACTCCTTGTGAACGAGCATGAGAGGCTCTCGGTATCGGACGTTACGATAGTATTCGACTCCAGGACAGCTTCGAGGTACGGCATGGACTCCGACAATGCCAATCTCTACGGCGCCCGTGCAGCTGCCACACTGGCGAATTTCTTCCTCAAGAGAAGGGATTCGGTACAGATGGTGTTGTACTCTGACAAGGTGCTCACGATAAAGAAGGGGACCGGACAGAAACAGCTCTTCGAACTGTTGACAGCTCTGGCAGGGGCCGAGCCAAAGGGTGATATCCCGCTTTCAGGGATCGTGGAGGTAGCAATACCCTACATGCCCAGGCATTCCCCTGTCATAGTGATCTCCAACCTGGAGGAGGATGACTCCATCAGGAAGGCCGTCAGCATGATGATGATGCTGGAGTTCGATGTGACCATCATCTCTCCGAATTCCATCGAGTTCGAGATCATGGCAAAGCAGAAGAAGGGTGAGAAGATCAACCCCATTGCCTACGATATCCTGAGGCTCGACAGGGAGATAATGATCCAGGAACTGAGAGGATACGGCGTCAAGGTGCTTGACTGGAAACCTGCAACACCGCTGACCCAGGTACTGCTGGAGGCGAGGAACTACTGAGGTGAGAAAATGGCACAATACTCTGATGAAATGGACCTTGTTCCTTTTGAGATCGGTCTGCAGTCCAACGAGACCATCCTCATGTGGGCCATAGGCATTCTCTTCTGGATCGGAGGTTTCTTCCTTATGTTGTTCTCTGTCCTCGGGAACCTGACGGCCTTCGGTGTTATCATGTATGGATTGGGCGGTTTCATGCTCATAGCATCACAGTTCGTGAGCCGTTACAATCCCATGAAGACAACGAGGATCCCCATCACCGGGATAATCCTCTGGGTCTGGTCATTGTTCCTGGCCTTCTGGATACTGCTGAAGAGCTGGAGCGTCTATATTGGCTCCAACACGGGATATTTCATCCTGTTCTATCTCGTGATAGCCCTCCTGGTAACGGGAGGATTGCTTTTTGCGAACTTCCTGACGTACATGAGGATACTGGACTGGATGAGCCTGGATATGACCGCGTTCCTTTACACCGCGGGTGGAGTAACCTTGCTCGCCGGTATCATCCATATTGGTTTCGACAACCCGGCACTCATCGAGCTCAGCGAGGTAAGTGTAGGGCAGTGGATCATGCTCTTCCTTTTCGGCATGGCCTTCATATTCATGCTGGAGCTGTTCAACGGGTCGCACAGGTTCAACGAGATCATAAGGTATGCAAAGGAAAGGTCCTCGGGAGAATTCAGCCTTACCCCGGTGATAAACAATTATTACATAATGGGTTTCATCCTGTCTCTTATCATCGGGTTCGTTGTTCTTCTGGTTCTCGGGGCGACCTTCATCCAGATCATCATCCAGTACCTCCTGGTCCCTCAGCTTGCCGACTCCATCATGGCGAACTCTGTCTACCAGGTGTTCTTCACCATGGCCTGGATCTTCATTCCTCTGTGGATAGTACTCATCCTCTGGACCGAATACCGCAACAGGAAGGAGACGGCCGAGGAAGAAGAGATGAGAAGGAAGATCGAGAAGGATCAGAGGCTGGGTATATACTGATATCCCCAGCTTCTTTTTTTTATTTTTTATCCGTTCATATCAGCTCTGGTGAACCTTTAAATGCCAATTTCACCATCGCTCAGAGGTGTTGTTGATATTCGACCCCGGACATTATCCGCTGAGGTCATTTGTCCTGGTCGTTGCCATATCGTCCTCTATCGCACTTCTGGTGGTAATGTCCTCCCTGAGCGTGGGGGTGAGGGAGAGCTCCAGAGACGCCCTTGAGAACGTTGGTGCGGACATATACGTGGTTCCCGATTCGCTGAACCCACTTCTGCTTGACCTGCAGAGGTTCGATCATGGATGGGCGGTCATCAGGGAGATCGAGGGATCTCCGTACCCGCCTGACCACCTTTCACCAAGGTTGAAGGACACGATCTTCTTCGGTATTGATGGGGAAAGAATCGGGGAAACGATCATACACGGCCTGATACCCGGCAATGAGTCATACTTCCATCAGTTCAGCATCGTGGAAGGAAGCTGGTTCAAGGTTGAAAATGACCCTGTAAGAGAAAAATATCTCGCAGGCCTCGGGGTGGACAGTTCAACCTTCACATCGGAGGTGCTGATCTCCGAGGAATTCTCCAGGGACCACCGAATGGGACCGGGTGACATGCTCTCCCTGTCCTCGAGAATGAGTTCAAGCGAGAAAATGCTCTTCAATGTGAGGGGGATATATGTCGATACCCTTTCCCAGAGGTCCGTTTCTGTACTCATTCATCTCGGGGAGCTTCATTACATCCAAGGTTTGCTGGGCTCGGACCCCCTGACGGAGATCCTTGCCGCATATCCGGAGGGGACCGATCTCGAAGAGGTGGTCGAATGGTCGAACTCAACGCAGTTTCCTTTTGATGATATCGTGGATCTCTACACCAGGGAAGAGTTCCTGTCGGAGCTCTACAAGTTCACCGACGTTCTGAGCGGCTTCTCCGCCATCGTCATCTCGGTCACCCTGTTCGTGTCTCTGATATTCACCGCAACGATCTTCATGATATCGACCAAGGAGAGAACGGTAGAAATTTCCATTCTGAGAGCGATAGGCTTCAGGCCGACCAAGGTGTTCCTCATGGTCATGAGGGATTCAATATTACTGTATCTGACCGGTGCTTTGGCCGGATTCATCCTTGGTATGTTGATGAACAGACTTCTCAATGTTCTCCTCAGAGGCCTTTTCGACGGACTTCCGACGACCTTCCAGCCTTTCAGACTCGACCTCTCTATAATACTCTGGACGCTGTTATCAGCATTTCTTCTATCACTGATATCAGGACTGCTTCCCGCCCTTGTATCCGCCAGGAGCCGACCCGTGAACGCACTCAGGAGGGAACTCTGATGGCTTCGGGCAGACTTAGAAGAAAATGGGCTAGGAACATCCTGACCGTCCTTGCGATAGCGGTCTCCTTCTCCATGCTGCTGTCCCTTTCCTCCATCTCCCTCGGTCTGCACAGGGCATCCGAGGAAAGGCTTTCCGGATCGCCGCGCGATATTGTGATCTCATCACTCGGCCTTCAGCCGAGTATCGAGAACTCTCATGAGATAGCATCGGAACTGAAACAGGACCGCAACCTTTCCGCGGTGATGCCTGTATTGACAGTCCTGGGACGTCTCGCTCTCGATAAGGGCCATGAGGGCGACGTGGAGGTCGGGGACAAAATATCACTGAAGGAAGGGATGGAGACCATGACGGTTGGCATGGTCGGGATAGTCCCAGACATGGCATTGGATTTCATGGAAAAGGAGAACGAACTTTTCATAAGATCGGACCTTCTGAGGTTCAACGGCTGGTTCTCCGAAGGGTCTGACCCTTTCCACGGATCCAACTACAGTGATAACTGGACCGGGGAGCTGATCCTTGATGAGAACATCCTGGATGAGCACGGGCTCGATATCGGGGACAGAGTGTACCAGGTAAACGGGTCTGGACAGATCTGTGCGGAATATACCATCCGTGGCAGTATCGAGACGTCCCTCGTCGGGGCCGGCCTTACTGCAGAGTTGCTTGGAGGTATAGGAATGGTTCATCTCGGAGAGCTTCAATGGGCAACCGGGAACCACAAAAAGGAGACACCCGAGGGTATGACCTCCGACCTCGCCAATGCGATATATTTGAACCTGGATGAAAGCCTTGCAACCACGGATGCAAAAAGGCGATACTCGATGATGCTCGAATCCAGGTTTCCCGGTCTGGAGGTCACCTCCAAGGAATCACGCCTCTACCGCATTGATGAGGAGGTACTGATACTCGAGGTATTTGCCGTGTCCGTTGCTGCGGCCACCATATCCATCGGTTTACTCTTTTTATCCTCGATAATGATCATCGATGTCGAAGACAGGAAAGCCGACATATCCATCATGAGAGCTATCGGCATATCCAGGCGAACCATCTTCCTTCAGACAGTGAGGGACTCCCTTGTGCTCTCAAGTCTGGGGGCTGTAATAGGTCTGATACCGGGCTGGCAGGGTTCAAGCACGATCGATGCGTTCCTGAGGGAGCTTTACGGTCTTAATATAGCTTTTTCAAGTTTCGAACCACTGGTCTTCATGGGTAGTATCATTTATCTTTTCGTTCTCGCATCGATCTTCTCACTGGTACCGGCCATATGGGCGACCACCATAATGCCGGGTTCCACCCTCAAGGACCTGAGGAACAGATAATATTATCACACAACATGGATTACGTATATATTCAGGGAGGCAACGATAATGGATATCGAGCTCAGGGAGGTCTCGAGGCGATTTCGCATGGGGGAGACCTTCGTACACGCTCTGAGCGAGATCAATCTGGTCATCAAGGGAGGAGAGATGATGTCGGTCACTGGCCCCTCCGGGTCCGGAAAGACGACCCTCCTGAACATCATTGGTACACTGGACCGCCCCACGAGCGGTCGTCTGATCCTCGATGGAGAGAATGTAACCGATCTTTCCGAGGGCAGGTTGTCGAAGATCCGATTGACCAGGTTCGGGTTCATCTTCCAGCAGTTCTACCTCCTGCCGACCCTGACAGCCTTTCAGAACGTTTACCTTCCGATAAGGGAGAACGGTGGATACGGTCCTTCGGGGAAGAAAAGGGCCAGAGAGCTTCTGGGGATCGTCGGCCTGTCACATCGCATGAAGCATCTTCCGTCACAGCTGTCAGGCGGCGAGCAGCAGAGGGTCGCCATCGCAAGGGCGCTTGCCAATGATCCCCCCACGATCCTTGCGGACGAGCCAACGGGGGAGCTGGATTCCGAGAACTCGAAGATCATCATAGACACTCTGAGGGACCTCAATCGTGATACGGGCAAGACCGTCATCATGGTGACACATGACCCGGAGATCGCAAGAAGGTCCAAAAGGATCGTAAGGATGAAGGATGGGAAGATCCTCAAATGACGCCCTTCGAAGACGGCCTGGTATCGTTGTCCCTTAGAAATGCTTAAATAACTTGGAGAATTAGTTCAGATACCTATTTATATTAACCAGGTTTGGAAAAATATCTAGCTACCTAAGTCGATCGATGATCGATCTAATAGCATGGTTTCGGACATCCTATAGGGGGTATGGTATATGAACTTAAAAAAGAGATTAAAGGTATTTTCCAGAATAACATCTTTTTCGGTCCTGATGGCGCTTCTCATGATCTCTCCGATCCTGGGATCGAACTTCGGGACAGATGGGGTGGAGCCCCTCGCGGCAGAACCCGGGGAAGATGCGGATCCATTCTTCGGAGAACTTCAACTTTCCCAGGGAGTGGAGCAGTATATAGGCGGAAGCGGGGAGGGCGATAACATGGGTTATTCCTTTGAAAAGGCCGATCTTAACAATGACGGCAGGGATGATGTCATACTCGGTGCGCCCTGTTACAACGAGTACAGGGGTGCCGTGTTCGTGTTCATGGGCGGCAGCAAGGACCGCATCATGGATCTGGAACAGGCGGACATCATCATCGAACACGATGAGATCGAGGCATACTTCGGCCTCAAGATAAAGACCGGCGATGTGAACAATGACGGGTATACGGATATCGTCGTATCTGGCTACCAGGATGGAGAATATGCCCCCCCGGAAGAGATCAAAAGGACCTCCCGGGTGTTCCTCTTCCTGGGCAGCTCCGAATGGCCCCCGGAGATGACCACAGCCGATGCGGATTCGGTCTTCCTTGGCAGTTCCCCGAAACATTCCTTCGGATGGGGCCTCGAGGTCGGCGATATAGATCGGGATGATTTTGACGATATACTCATCACCGATATGGAGAGATGGGAATCCGGAGAGTCATCCGCGACCGGAAAGACCTATGAATTCTTCTCGCAACCCGATGCCGCCCTAGGAAAGGATTGTCAGGTCCATATAGGCCAGCCAACCACGAACCAGGGGACCTACACCTATCTGATGACAAACTACGGCACCACAACGTATGGTTACATCGAATACGACCTGTCCGAGATCAAGCCTAAGATCGAGGTACTGGATGCAACCCTTTCGTTCTATCATCAATATAATACGAATTCAGGAAAGATTGAGCTTCGCATCGTGGAGGAATACTGGGAAGAGATGAGGATGACCTGGAACACTCAGGCGAAGGTCTCCAAGGACCAGGTTGCCCTGCAGACGCTGAATCCTCCAAGTAACTGGATGGATTTCAAGGATGAGAGGATCAACAGGATGATCGAAGGTTGGGTGAATGGGGACATCCCGAACTACGGCTTCAGGATCAGCGGCGAGAACGGTGAATTCAACAATGCCTATTTCCTTTCCAGCGATAACTCCGCCAATCAACCCAAGATCTGGTTCACCTACCGCCAGAAGGCCTCCGGCGGATTGAACGGTACTGTCTACATGTTCGAAGGTGGTCAGACCCTTGAACCCGTGAGGAACGTTTCCATGGGTTTGTCGCCCCTGGGCTACGACAGAATCATCACCAACAAGGTGAACTCCACCGGTTTCGCCCAGTCGGACCTTGACCTCGGCGATGTCAACGGCGATGGATACCTGGACATCCTCATCGGCTCGGGCGGCATGCAGATGGAGGGAGAAGGTTCAGGAGCAGTCCAGGTCGTATTTGGCGGGGATAATATGCCAACGGATATCGATCTGGACATCTA